>JAUNVN010000057.1:0-920 GCA_030537655.1 Bowdeniella nasicola
GAGCCATCATCTTCAACGCGTCCAAAGGATGCGGGATCACTCGTTGGGACGGTCACCGCAATTGCTGGAGCCTTCGTGGCAGGTTCGTCCACCGGTTGGGTCTGCGCTTGCGGGGTTTCTTCCGCTGGCGTGGACTCGACTGGGGTGGTGTTCTGCTCTTCGGTCATGGTTCCTCCTTGACATGATGCGATATGAAACCGCAATGGTGCCGCATGCGCACAAACATTCAACTCCTACTGTAGTGGCTAACATAACACTTGGGTACTAACAGCGGCGTTATACTCCAGATGTGATAATTCATCGCTTGATTTCTCCCACATTGGCCTGTAACTGCTACATCCTGTCTCCCGCAAACGCGAATGGTGCTGTGGTGGTCGATCCGGGGGATGACACAGCAGGACGAATTGCCGCACGGCTGAAAAAGACCGGTCATGAAGTTGCTGCCGTCTTAGCGACCCACGGTCATCCCGATCACATTTGGGATGCCGATCGCGTTGCCGGTCTTCGCACCGTCACACTCGCGAGCGCTGACCACTACCGGATGGATGACCCGAGTGGGACCCTGCCACCAGGATTTGATTTCGAATTGATTGCGACCCATCCCTATCGGCGGGCGGAAAGGATTGCGGATATTCCCCAGCATTTACATCAGGGCGATGGCGGTCAGTATGTTACCGGTGTGCCCATCCGCGCGCTGGCCGCGCCGGGGCATACCGAAGGGTCAACGGTGTACCTTACCGTTGGCGAACTTGATGGTGAACTCGCCCGGGAAGCGGGGGTGGCACCTGACTCCTCCCACCCGGTATTACTGAGCGGCGATGTGCTGTTTGCCGGGTCTATTGGTCGCACGGATCTGCCCGGTGGTGATCACGAAGAGATGATCGCATCATTGCGTACCCTCGCAGCGGTGATTGACCCCG
>JAUNVN010000057.1:930-8858 GCA_030537655.1 Bowdeniella nasicola
CCAGCCGGGAGATGGCCAGCGTCGAGCGCTGCCCGGTCACGGACCAGCGACGACAATGACTCGAGAATTGCGGTCCAATCCCTACCTGCGTTTTGGGCCGCGCTAATTACCTTCGGAGCGTCGATTATCCTCATATGCCGGGCCATGCAACAATGGGGCCATGATTCTCTCGTCGCTCTCTGGCTTCCCTGAATTGCTCCCGGCCGATCGAATCACTGAACTTCACATCCTCGATTCGCTGCGCCAGACCTTTGAACTCCACGGTTTTGCCTCGCTGGAAACCCGTGCGGTGGAAACCTTGGAAACGCTGGGTAAAAAAGGGGAAACCTCAAAAGAGGTGTACGCACTCAGTCGCGTTAACGACCCGGACCAAAAGCAACGTGAACTCGGATTGCATTTCGATCTGACCGTTCCTTTTGCCCGCTACGTTACGGACAATACCGGGCAGCTCACCTTCCCATTTAAGCGCTATCAGATCCAAAAAGTATGGCGCGGCGAACGGCCGCAAGAAGGGCGGTTTCGAGAGTTTACTCAGGCCGATATTGACGTGGTCGGTGCTGATAGCTTGCCGTTCCACTACGAGGTTGAACTACCGCTGATTATGGCGGAGGCCTTCGCAAACCTCCCCATTGGCCAGGTGCGTATCCAGGTCAATAACCGAAAGGTGTGCCAGGGCTTTTACGAAGGGTTGGGTATTGACGATATCACCGCAACTCTTCGAACAATTGACAAATTGGACAAGATCGGCGTCGAGGCGGTCACGAAAACGCTGGTGGATGATGTTGGTCACAGTATTGACCAGGCAGAAGCTGCCGTCCAGCTTGCGGGCATTGTCGCCAATGATGCCCAGGACCTCACCGATCAGGTGCGCAGGTTCGATATCACCCATCCACTTCTCGATGAAGGGGCTATCGGAACTTGGCCAGCTCCTTTGCGTTGCCGGCAGTGTCAATCCCGGTGTCATCACGGCGGTATTAAAAATTGCTCGCGGATTGGACTATTACACGGGGAGTGTCTACGAGACGGTCCTGTGTGGTCATGAGGATCTCGGCTCCATTGGCGGCGGAGGGCGCTACGACTCATTGGCAATGAAAGGAAAACGTCGGTTTCCTGGCGTGGGGATCTCGATAGGAGTCACCCGCATGCTCTCGCGGGTCCTTCCCGAACTACGATCATCACGCCACACCCCAGCTGCGATCCTCATCGCAGTCAACAGCGAAGATCAACGTGCCCAATCCAATGCGATTGCTGCGAAGTTCCGTGCCCGCGCAATTGCCTGTGATGTGGCCCCCAGTGCCGCGAAGTTCGGCAAACAAATCCGTCATGCAGACCGACTGGGAATACCCTATGTTTATTTCCCAGACAGCGGTGAGGTGAAAGATATTCGCAGTGGGCAACAGTTCGCTGCCGACCCCACCACGTGGGTACCGCCCGCAAACGATCTGCACCCGCAAATTATTCGGGTGGGAAACCGCGATGAGTGAGAGTGGCCACCGCGGTGGCCGTCGCGGCGTATCGGGGGCGTTACGCGATGTTCACACGGCATTCACACAGCTGACCTTCCCCTATCCGCTGCGTTCCCAAGCACTGGGTCAAATGCGCACTACCAGCGCGTTACAACAGCTCGATGATTACCTTATTCCACGCTATGAATCGCTCGATGCGCCACTGCTGGCAGTGGTGGGGGGATCAACAGGTGCTGGGAAATCGACACTAGTGAACTCCCTGCTCGCTACGAATGTGTCATATACGTCACCGATTCGGCCAACGACTCGCCGCCCCGTGCTGATTCACCATCCCGATGATGCGCACTGGTTTGACGGCGAGCGGATCCTGCCGGGGTTGGCGCGGGTGCGCAAGTCCATCGGTGACGACATTAGCGCCGAAGGGTCAACCACAGAAGTTGAAATCCGCGCCACCACCCGGGTTCCAGCAGGCATGGCGCTTCTTGATGCACCTGATATCGATTCGGTGGAAGTTGATAACCGCGCGCTTGCAACCCAGTTACTTGCCGCGGCAGATCTCTGGATTTTTACCACCACTGCTGCGCGCTATGCCGATGCGGCGCCGTGGGAATTTTTACGCCAAGCTGCCCGCAGGAAAATTGTGGTTGCTGTGGTGTTAAACCGTGTCCCATCTGGCGCTGCTTTTGAAGTTCGCCAAGACCTTTCCCACCGCCTGGCTGATGTTGGTATGGCGCAGGCCCCAATTTTTACCATTGGTGAGCAGCAACTCACGGCTGACAAACAACTTCCACTGGCAGCAATCGATCCGATCGTCGGGTGGATCCGCGGACTGAGTGAAGATGCGACGACCCGTGCAACCGTTGCGCGCCAAACCCTATCGGGGGCACTGGCTGAACTCGTACGCACCGGCGCCGATGCGATTGATGCGGCGCGTGATGAGCTCAGTTTCCATATCGATTTGTCACGGCGCGTTGATGATGCCTACGCCGCTGCACACACCCGTATTTCTGAGGCCACCCAAGACGGGGCGCTCCTTCGCGGTGAGGTCCTCACCAGGTGGCAAGAATTTGTGGGCACTGGCGAGTTTATTCGCTCAATCGAAACGGCGGTCGGACGGGCCCGCGACCGCATTAGCGCGTTTTTCCGTGGGAAACCAACCGCGGAAGTCGAAGTTGAAGAGGCGATCGAAACGGGCTTGTGGACGCTGCTATCAGCCGAAGCGACCCGGGCGAGTAGTGAAGTTGACTACGCTTGGCAACGTGAAACACCCGCCCGGCAACTCCTGGCGCAGATCGCCTCGCAGCAGCGACCCCAAGCAGCGCTTGATGAGGCCTGCCAACGTGCAATTCGGCAATGGCAGTCGGCAGTTTTGGAGATGGTTCGTACCGAAGGTGCTGAACGAAAATTTACCGCCAGGATGATGTCCCTTGGGGTGAACACCCTCGGGGTCGCGTTGATGCTTGTCATTTTGGCCTCCACCGGTGGGATGATCACCGGGATGGAAGTCGCTGCTGCCGGAGGTACAGCGGTGGTAGGACAAAAACTCCTCGAGGCAGTTTTTGGTGATGATGCGGTGCGCAGGATGGCAAAATCAGCCCGGAAGGACCTGCAAACCCGCACGGGAGCGCTGCTTGCATGGCATGCCCAGCCCTACCGCGAGCAATTAGCGGCCACTGCGCCCAGTGCGACGGCGCCCGATGCGCTCCACGATGCGCTCCTGGCGTTACAACGCGAACGCAAAGCCGAAGGGTTAACATCATAAATGGACGCGATTGCTGAAAAAATCACCCATCTGCAACGGGCATTGGATCTGGCTGAGGGCAGGTTTGATCCCGCCAGTATCGAAGCGGGCCGCGAAACCATTGCGACGGTCACCCAGCGGCGAAATTACACGACTGATCGCACCGTGGTAGCGCTGTTTGGGGCCACCGGTTCAGGAAAGTCATCGCTGGCAAATGCGCTCACTGAAACGAACCACGCCCGAGTTGCGCACACCCGTCCTACCACCACGCAGCCGCTTGCGTTTGCCGCCCAGTTAGACACCCCAGCTGCAGCTCTGTTGGATTGGATGGAAATTTCCAAACGGGCGCACGCACCGAATCTTGATCGTGAACTCATTTTGGTTGACCTACCCGATGTGGACTCGGTTGAGCGTTCACACCGGGAGCTGTCTGCCAAAATGGCGCGGATTGTTGACGTCCTGATTTGGGTACTCGATCCGCAAAAATATGCTGACGATGTGGTGCACTCAGAATTTTTGGCGCCGCTGGCACGGCATGCAGAAGTCACGCTCGTGGTATTGAACCAGTGTGATCGCCTCGATCGGGCCGCACTGCCGGGTGTCCTCGATGATATCCATCGCCTCTTGGCGGCAGATGGCCTGCCGCGTGTCGAGGTCGTTCCCACCTCGGCGCTCACCGGTGCAGGTATTTCTAAGCTCGCAGCGAAAGTACGCGACATTGCGGCCAACCAACGTGAAAACCGAGCGAAAGCAGCAGCAGATTTAGATCATGCGGCCAGGCAGCTCCTGCCACATGATGAGCACTACGGTGAGTTGGCTGGCGATGGTGAGGTGATTGATGCTGCTGCCCGCGCCGCGGGAATGGGGGCACTTGCCACTGCGGTACGACGTTCGTATCTGCGCCGGGCAAACGCGGCCACGGGCTGGCCATTTGTGCGGTGGGTGACGAAATTTCGTCCAGACCCACTCAAACGGCTGCACTTGGGGGTCGGTGCTCGTAAACCAGGCGAGCGCGTCACCATCCCGGCGGTTACCTCACTGCCCGCCCCAACACCCGTGCAAGCGGCCAATGTGCGCGCAACGGCCCACGATTTTGTCTTGCGTTCATCTGCCGGGCTCCCGCTAATGTGGCGCCAAGAGTTGTTAGCTGACACGCAAAGCCGGATCCCGCAATTGATTGACTCTCTCGACCGGTCCTTAGCCATGATGGAACTTCCCATGCAACCACCCCCGTGGTGGCGCGTCTTTGGAGTGGGCCAAATCATTGCGATGTTGATGACACTTCTTGGCGGGGGCTGGTTGCTGTTGGCCGGCTTTGGTGACTATCTCCGGTTGGGGCTTGGCGTCCCGACATGGCATGATTTTCCAATCCCAACCCTGCTACTGCTTGTGGGCGTGGGTGTTGGCCTGCTCCTGGCAGCGATTGGTAACGCAGCTGCGCGCATCGGCGCAAACCGACGGGCAAGTCGCACCGAAAAGCTTGTGCGCAAGGCAGTATCGGCTACCGTGGGTGAACAGTTAATTGCCCCGACGGCGCGCCAACTCGAGGACTATCACCAGTTTGTGCGCAGCGCCAAGCAGGTACTTACGCCAAGTTAACGACGCGGGAAGCGGCGATGGGGTTTGGTCGAGCGAAACTTTCCCCCCGGCGCTCGCCGTCCCCCTTTGGGGCCGGTGTCTTTGCGGATTCGCAAGGCCCGTCCACGTAGTTGAGCGCGCCCGATACTTCGCAGTGACGCATCGGAAAGCTCAACATGCATCGTAACCAGAGAGAAGGACGGAAAAATATCGATCTTGCCCAGATCAGTACCCTTCAGGCCACTCTCGCCCGTAATCGCGCCAACGATTCCGGCGGGCGTGACATGATCGCGGGCGCCAACTTCGATCCGGTATCGCCGCTGGTCGCTATCACGGTGGCGTCGGAGCGGTTGGGACCAATGCGCGTTCGCATCATCGTCACGTCGGGACCCGTCATCACTGACCGCAAGTGCGAGTAATGCTGCTGCGATTTCGCTCGGATCAGCGCCGAGTGCGGCTATGGCGATACGGTAGTCCTCAAGTTCGCCTCGCTCAATGCGCGCGGGAACGGTGGCGAGCAGTTGGTTCGCTGCATGGCGGTGTACCTCACGCATCGCGGGGATCTTAATTTCGCTCAGCGCCGTCCCGGTAAGTTTTTCGATTATCCGCAGGTGGCGGTGTTCTTTGGGAGTGAAGAACGTTACCGCCCTGCCAAAACGGCCGGCTCGTCCGGTGCGGCCGATCCGGTGCACGTAGGCTTCCGCTTCGCGCGGCACGTCGTAATTGACCACCAAGCCAATCCGTTCAACATCTAAACCACGGGCGGCAACATCGGTGGCCACGATAACGTTGAGTGATCCTGATCGTAGGCGCGAGACGAGTCGTTCCCGTTCTGCTTGGGGAACATCTGACGACAGGGCGGCTGCCGAAATTTTCCGACTGGTCAGGTCAGCGGTGACCTCTTCGGCGGTGGCTCGCGTGCGAACGAAAACGATTGCAGCCTCCGCACTGGCGGTGGCAAGGATCCGGTAGAGGGCGTCATTTTTTTGGCGGTATGCGACAATCGCATATTCTTGCGTAACGGTCTTGACCGTGGATGCCTGCCGAGAGACTTCCACGCGGGTGGGCTCATTAAGGTGCGTATTGGCAACGCGGGCTATCGCCGGGGGCATGGTTGCCGAGAACAGTGCCGTGGTGCGCTCTTTCGGGCAGGCACTCGCAATGGTGTCGACGTCTTCGGCAAACCCCATCCGCAGCATTTCGTCAGCTTCATCCAAAACCAGCGTGTGCAGATTATCGAGCCGCAGTTTTCCTTTTTCCATCAGGTCCATCACGCGGCCCGGAGTGCCTACGACAATCTGTGCGCCGGCATTAATCGCAGCGATCTGCGGGGGATAGGGGCTCCCCCCGTAGACTGCCACGACACGAATATGAGGCATATGCGACGCAAAATCGGCGGTCGCATCGGCGACCTGCATTGCAAGTTCACGCGTCGGACATAACACCAACGCCCGCACCTGGTTGTCCTGAGCGGTGATACGCGCTAAGAGAGGCAGAGCGAAGGCGGCGGTTTTTCCCGTCCCGGTTTGGGCAATCCCGATCACATCGCGGCCGGCCGCCAAAATCGGAATAGCGGCCGCTTGGATAGGAGTTGGGGTAAGAAATCCCCGTTCGGTTACCACCGTTTGGAGTGGTTCGGGCAGGGACAGATCAGCAAAAGTAGTCACGTAGGTGCCTAAAGTTCGGTCTCAACGCGCGGAACGCGCCGAGCAGTGAAAGTTGAAAGTGCGCACAGCCCAGCCATACACACTAGCCCGAAGACGAACGGGTTCCCGTTCCCGGAGCCAGGCCACAACTCGAGGTGGGGCACCATTTGGAAGAACCCGACGATACCGATCGCCAGGGCCGCCCCGATGCCGTCAACAATTTGTAGGGACGCAGAAATACTACCGTGTTCAGCCTTCGGAGTCACGGCTAGCGCCACCACACTCATCGCCGGCAAGGTGAGACCAATACCTAAACCCGCCAACACCCAGGCAATTGCGGTAGTGATTGGGGGGATGAAACTGAGGGAAGAAAACGCCGCAAGGCCCACCCCGCACGTTGCCAGCATCCCGCCGATAACCGGCAGGCGCTCACGGATAGCTTGAGTGTGAATTCGCCCTTGGATTACCGAGCCGATTCCCCAGGTAATTCCGCCAATTGCCAGCACAATGCCAGCTGATTTTTCACTCCAGCCGTGCACCTGAACGAGCATCAGTGGTAAGAATGCCTCGGTCGCCACAACCCCGGCATTGGTCCACATTCGGGTGGCGATTGCCGCTCCCACCTGGTTGCGCCGCGCTGAGAGGGTCCCTGGGGGTAACAGCAGATGCAGCAGGTAGAGCACTCCAGCTGCCGTGAGAACAAACACAAATGCGGCAAGCAAGTTCCGGCCAGCAGTGACCACTTGCATCAGTGCAGCGCCGGCACCAGCACCGATGGCAAAGAGCAACATGAGCGGCTGTTTTTTATTTGTCCACAACTTATCGTGAGTGCGCGGCACTGGCCGTAGCAAGGGGATCATCGCAGCGATCGCAAAGATCAGCAGCGGTACCACCCCAACAAAGACAATTCGCCACGACCAGATCTCAGCGATTACCCCAGCGAAATAGGGGCCAAACATTGAGGGCACCACCCAGGCTGCCGCAAAGACCGCAAAGAACATCGGCTGCTTTTTCACGGGAATGAGCCCACCGACCATCGCATAGAGTGAGACCATCAACAATCCGGTGCCCAAGCCCATAATGGCGCGGCCTAGTGCAACCAGTTCCATAACGTGTGCAAATCCGGCAACGCACAGCCCTGCCGCGGCCAGGCCGCAACCGGTGAGGATCGGATAGTACGGCCCCCGCGCATCCACCCACCGTCCTGCAAAGGTCGTGGAAATGACGTGGGTGGCCAGGGGAACGCCAAGTGCGAGTGCGTAGAGTTTCGCACCGTCAAGGTCACGCGACACCACCGGCATGACGGTTGTCAAAGCTAGCGCTTCAAAAGCACCGACGGTGATGAGCAGCACTGATAGCCACAATAACCGACGTTCAAAAGCCGCCGTCTCCGGCGGCTGCATCGTCACTTCGCCCTGGGTGTTCACAGGCCGATTGTCACCGAAAACGGTAGTAGACTCAAGCGGGGTGCCGCCCGTTTCGCGGTTACCGCACGAT
>JAUNVN010000058.1 GCA_030537655.1 Bowdeniella nasicola
ACCCTGACACGTTCGTATGGCTATCCGGGATCAGAATCAGACCTACTCGCGCGCGGATTTATTCCAGCGGGATTCCTCTCGCCGCGCAAAGCACGGTTGCTGTTGCACGTGCTGACCTGTGCTGGCAATGATATGGGCGAAATTGCCGCTGCCTTCGCGGCACGCAGTGGAATATAAGTGCGGTTCGAGACGAGATGCTCACCGATTAGTGGGTGATGAGCGGCGCTGGTAGGCGAGTGACTGAAGACGGATACGTCGGTGACCCCTACCGGCGGTGCCACCAATGTGTGATTTCACCAATGGCGGGGTATTGCGGTAAAAAACCAGATAACCTAAAAGCGTGTCTAAGCCTAAAGTAACTCTGGTAACAAGCCGGGAATTGCCCGATCTCAGTGACGATGATCAGGTCCTGCCACCACTGCTAAAAGCGCGTGGTGTGGATGTGCAAATCGCTGCCTGGGATGATGAAGAAATCGATTGGCAAGAAGCGGGATTGTGCATTATTCGTACAGTTCCAGACTATGCGCCGCGTCGTGATGAATTCTTCAAGTGGGCCCATTCTGTCCCGAAACTGCTGAATAATCCGACCGTGCTTGAGTGGAACTCTGATAAGCACTATCTTCAAGAACTCGCTGACCGTGGCCTGCCAACCATTGCCACTACCTGGCTGGAAGTGGAACGTAACTACACCAAACACCAGGTGCACACGCGTTTCCCCGCTGGTGGTGACTTTGTGGTCAAACCAGCAATTTCCTCAGGCCGGCATGCGACTGGCCGATACACGGCGCGCAGTGCAGACTCACGGATGGCGGCGATCCAACACGCGATGGAAATCCTCGACAATAACGTCGCAGCGATGGTGCAGCGGTATTTGGAGTCAATGGAAGAGCGTGGCGAGATCTCGCTCATTTTCTTCAACGGATTGCTCTCCCACGCGGTAGAAAAGGATACGATCCTCACCGACACCACCGGGCCACGCCCTAAAGGTCACCGTAACCGCTCTCACCCGCACACGATCACTGCGGGTGAACGCGCACGTGGGGAAGATGTGCGCGCAGCGCTGCATGCCTCAATTAAAGAGCTGCTGGGACGTGATGATCAGCTGATCTACTGCCGCATCGATATGGTGGCCGGTGATGATGAGCTGGAAATCTTGGAGGTTTCACTCTTCGACTGCAACCTTTACCTCACCTCGGATCTTCAGGCTGCTGAAAACTTTGCCGATGCGATCGCGATGCGCGCGTTTTGGTAGTACGTGCGCAGATAGGTCACGCCCCCGCATCGCGGGGGCGTGACCTATCTGTAAGAAAAACGAGCGCATCACCAGGGGTGATGCGCTCACTGGGGTGAGTGACGGGGCTCGAACCCGCGACATCCTGGACCACAACCAGGTGCTCTACCAGCTGAGCTACACCCACCAAGTCGTGCCAACATAACTGCTGGCAACGATGGTTTAGTTTACCTGTCTCATGCGAACTTTCCTAATCGGCTTGCGGTTAGATCGCTCACCCACCCGCTGTTTGGGCTACTGAGGTGAGTCCGCTTGTTTTTCTGCGCTAGTGCGTGCTTTGTTGAGGTCGTGGAGCTGCCCAAGCGTGGCGCTGGCGGTAATCTTCGCAGCGATATCCTTACATGTTTGGGAATCAGGTCCCTCGCCAGCTGGCCACAGTAACGTGCGATAGTAACGCAGCTCGTCAATCGATTCGGCAATATCAGCGAGTGCGCGATGGCCGCCGTTTTTCGCGGGAGCAAAAATATAGCTGCGGGGAAACCACCGCCGTGCCATCTCTTTAAATGACGATACGTCGATTGTCCGGTAGTGCAGATGATTGGCCACCTCGGGCAGACCCTTCTCCAAAAAGGCCCGGTCGGTACTCACTGAATTTCCTGCAAGCGGGGCGACCTTCGGTTCGGGAAGGTGGGAGCGTAAATACGCCATAATTTCAGTATTCGCCTCCGCCAGTGTGCCTGCGTGGGTGAGGTCATCAAGTAATCCGGAGGTGGTGTGCATCCGTTTAACGAAATCGCTCATCCCGGCAAGTGCACTGGCCGAGGGTTTAATTAACACGTCAATACCACCGTCGAGAGGCGTGAGTTGGGAATCGGTGACCACCACGGCGACTTCCACGAGCTCGTCTTGCGCGAGATCTAATCCGGTCATCTCGCAGTCAATCCACACTATTCGATCTTTCGCGCTAATGATGCGGTCCTTTCTATTCGCTCCCGCCGCTCACAAACCAGCGGTGTTGTCCACCACATAACGCGGGTTGAGTATTAACGATTGCTGCTCCAAGGTTACCGGAGGCAGGTGGGCGCCGCCGGCGACCACCCGTGAGCGCCCCCGGCAGGACTCGAACCTGCAACCTACGGATTAGAAGGCCGGTGCTCTATCCATTGAGCTACGGGGGCATCTCGTTACATACTTTAGCGCTCATTGGGCGTCCACCTCGCGGTGAGAGCTGTAAAGCGAGGTTAACAGGCAGCGTAATGTGGAGTGTAGCGGCTACCGTGGGTGTGCCGAGCGCGCAAATCTTGCCGATGCTGAGATAATGAGCTGGACAACTAGTGGGAGGAGACCGGTGAGCATGATGCATGGGAATGCGGATCTGCCAACAGTGGCGGCACTACCGGGTCTTCTGACCGCAATTCACGATGATCTAGCGACCACATCCTTTGTTCTCGGATCAGCAGCTAGTGCAGAAGCCGATGTACTCCGCACGCGGATTTTGACACAGATTGATGCGCACTTATTGCCGCGGGCTGGTGGGAAAAACATTCCCGTCGTCGCCGTCCTGGGTGGATCAACCGGTGCGGGTAAATCCACACTTATCAACTCGCTGTTACGCAAAGAAGTTTCCGAAGCGGGGGTGTTACGCCCCACCACGCGTGAAGCGGTACTTGCCCACCACCCGGAGACCTCAATAGCGCACGTCCCGCTGGCCGATCGCACCCGCGCAGTCACCAACCTCAATGTTCCCAAAGGGCTTGCTCTCATTGACGCGCCCGATTTGGACTCTTATGACGATACAAACCGCAAAGCGGCCGCCGAATTGATCGAGGCTGCTGACCTGTGGCTCTTTGTTACGACGGCCGCTCGCTACGGTGATGCCATCCCATGGCAGAATCTCACGGAAGCTCACGACCGCGGGCTGCAAGTCGCAGTGGTGTTTAATCGCGTACCTCAAAAGATTCTCTCCACGGTGCGCATGGATCTGATGCAACGTCTCAACGAAGCCGGCCTGGGGGATGTCCCGATGTTTGTGGTACCCGATGTCGGCCCGCACGAAGGGATGCTCGAATCCCACGATGTTGACGAATTGCGGTCCTGGCTGCGGCTTGCCACCGAAGGGGAGCAGGGGCGCGGCATTATTGCCCGCACCACGCGCGGAGCGTGGAGTGCACTGAAAGATAACATTGCGGAACTCACACGCGCCTATGTTCGCCAAGCTCATGGGCTCGAACACCTCTCAGAAATTGCTGATACCACCGCGTCGGCAATTGCTGTAGACCTCACCACGGCGCTGCGTGCCGGCGCCACTGGGGTGGGGGCACCAACGACCCGCTGGCTGGCGGCAGTTTCTGCATCTGGTGCGCTTTCCGATTTGATGCAGGCAGACCCACGGCAAGCCAAACCGGGTCTGGGGGGGCGCCGTACCAAACGGCGTACCCAGGCGGCAATCGCTCTTGGCCAGGAAACAGCTGCGGCCATTCGCACGGTCCTTGCCGATGCGATCCACGATGTTGCCAATCAGATCACACAGCTGTGGATTGAAGCCGAAGTGGGAGCGGAAACCATGATGCGCGGTATTCCACAGCTCTCCATAGCCCAGGCCGGTCAGCGCGCCGATAAGGTGCTGCGTTCATGGCAACAGGAACTCGATGCGGTGGTTGACCAGAAAGTGGCATCCGAAGTCATGAGTGCAAGTGCCGTCGCCCACCTGCTCGCTGCCGGCATTGGCGGCGTCCGCGGTGCGGCTGAACTCGCAACCGCCCTCGTGGGTGCCGAAACCGTCAGCCAGGGGCGCGAGTTGCTGACCAAGATGTGCACAAGCGCCGTCGCCGCAGCGGCCACCCCCTATCACAAGGCACTGGGCAACAACGCCAGCCTCAGCCGCCATGTCGTCACCGGATTACGACTGCGGCTTGCCGAATTGGAAAGGTATGTAGATGCCGTTGCAGCTTGATAACGCAATCCGTGATATCAACCAGGCGCTCACCCTTCCCGACGCGCCTTGGGACGCCGCGGAAATTGCGGACGCACGTCGCGCAATCGACAGGATCCTTGCCCGCCGTGCCATCGTCGGTCCTCACGTTGTCGCCGCCCTGGTTGGAGGGACCGGATCGGGGAAATCTTCACTCTTTAACGCGCTGACAGATACGGATCTTGCCGACGCCGGGGCCCTGCGTCCCACAACCGAGGTCGCCAGCGCCTTTGCATGGGGCCAGATTACTGATTCGCTCGTGGACTATCTCGAATTGGATCGCGAACGCGTCACTGCGCGGCGAGCATTTTTAGAACGGGCGCATGAAGCCGCACTAGAAAACCTCGTGCTGCTTGATCTTCCCGACCACGATTCGGTGCGCGATGAACACTCCGGCCTAGTAGATAAACTCCTGCCAGTTGTGGACGTTCTAATTTGGGTGGTCGATCCGCAAAAATATGCCGATCACATTTTGCACTCGCGGTATTTAGCAAAAATGCGGCGGCGCGCAGATTCGATGCTCGTGGTGCTCAACCATGTCGATCGGGTACCTGCTGGCCGACGGGAGATCCTCATCGAGGATATTCACGAGCTACTCCAGCGTGACGGGCTTCCTGACGTGCCGGTCTACACTACTTCGGCAACCACGGGTGAGGGAATCAACCAGTTGCGCCGCCAACTGGCAGAAATCAACGCGTTACCGTCCCTTGCCGAACGTACCGCACGCGCAGAACTCGACGTGGTGGTTGAAAAACTTCGCGCGAAAGTTGGACACCATGAAGGTGAAATCAACGAAGCACTCGTGCAAGAAACCTCGAAAGAGTTGGCAGAAGCCTGCGGACTCGATGCGATCACCCAGGCTTTGGAGCATGCGATAATGCGCCCGCGTGACGCATCGGTTCCTACCAGTGCTGCCCCCTCCTATCCGACCGTCGCTGCGGTTGGCTCCACCTGGCGCCTTCATGCCCAAGCTGGACTTCCAGAAGTATGGGTCGATCGGATCGATGAAGTCACACCGGCTGTTGGAGATCTGGCGAATCGAGTGCACGAGGCGGTCAATAATGTTGAGTTGCCATCACTAAAAGATCCACTCGGCACACCGCTGCGGATCGGCGGATACGCGTTGATTGCCCTGACAGTGCTGTGCTTCATCTTGGCATTTGTCCTTGGTCCGCGCGCCGCATGGTTGCTTGGGGCGGTAGTAAGTTTCGCGGCCGGGATCGCACTTGTGGGACTGGCGACTTGGAGGATGCGCCGCATGGCAGCCAGTGCGCCAAAGGTATATCGCGATCAAGCGATCGCAGCAGTTGAGGCCGTGGTGCGCCAAGATCTGGTTGACCCCACGGTTCAGGTGCTTGCGAAAAACGAGGAAATCGGCGCTCTGCTGCACTGATTATCGACAGCGCGCGGTCACTAAGCCGTTATCCACATCGGCACCATCCGCTGTCTGTTCGTCCTGCCAGGCTGAAGGCAACAAAACGAAAGGACAGGGCGATGGCAGGGCAAATGGATGTCACTTTTAAGGGGTACGTCGGAGCGGCGCCGACCTTACACACCACGAGGCATGGCACCGTCATTGCAGTCCTGCGGGTAGCGCACTCGATGAATCGGCGCCTGCCCAATGGCGAATACGATAGTGATGCGCAATGGTTCGATGTGAAGTGTTTCGGACGGCTCGCGGAAAATGTCGCCAGCTGTGTGAGCACGGGCTACCCGCTGCTAATTCGCGGAAGAATTGTGACCGAAAGTTGGGAAAATCCCGCTGGTCAAATGCGCTCCAAAGTTATCGTAATTGCCTCGGCAATCGGAGTTGAGCTGAACTTCGGGACCGCGAGTTACCAGCGATCAGCCCAAGTGGTTCCCACGAGTGAATCCGGGGCGGTTGCGCCCGAACAAGAGCAACCAACCACGGCTCCCAACCGTCCCCGCGATGAGCACGACAACACTCGCGCTCCCAAGATTGGGTCGGCACAGAAGTCTGATCAGCTGGCGCGCAGCCGCCTTGCGCAATACACTGCCCAAACATAACTCAGCGCCGGGCATTTCGGAGAATGGCAAACCCAGCCACATGGATTTTTCCGGTAGCCTAGGATGGGCCGCAAGCCGCGGCAAACCCAAGTTAACTGGAGGCGAATGTGGCTGAATACATCTATTCGATGGTCAAGGCACGAAAGGCGCATGGGGACAAAGTCATCCTCGATGACGTGACCATGGCGTTTTTGCCCGGCGCAAAAATCGGGATGGTTGGTCCCAATGGGGCTGGGAAATCTACGATTTTAAAAATCATGGCCGGCCTGGAACAACCATCGAATGGCGATGCTCGTCTCACCCCCGGCTATAGCGTCGGCATCTTATTGCAAGAGCCGCCACTCAATGAAGAAAAAGACGTCCTTGGTAACGTCGAAGAAGCAGTTGGTGACCTGAAAGCAAAAATTGACCGATTCAACGCAATCGGTGAAGAAATGGCGAATCCGGATGCCGATTTTGATGCGCTCATGGAAGAAATGGGCAAACTCCAAACAGAAATTGATGCCGCTGATGCCTGGGATCTCGACGCGCAGCTCCGACAAGCAATGGACGCGTTAAAACTTCCACCTCCGGATGCCGATGTATCCGTGCTTTCGGGTGGGGAGCGCCGGCGCGTGGCACTTTGTAAACTCCTGCTGGAAGCACCGGATCTACTGTTGCTGGACGAGCCTACTAACCATCTGGATGCGGAATCGGTTCTGTGGCTTGAACAGCACCTCGCGAAATATCCCGGTGCTGTTATCGCTGTAACCCACGACCGCTACTTCCTCGATCACGTTGCCGAGTGGATTGCCGAGGTTGACCGCGGTCGCCTCTACCCCTATGAGGGTAATTACTCGACCTACCTGGAAAAGAAACGTGAACGGTTAAAGGTCCAGGGCAAAAAGGATGCAAAACTTGCGAAGCGTCTGAAGGAAGAACTCGAATGGGTGCGCCAAAACGCGAAGGGGCGTCAAGCAAAATCTAAGGCACGCTTGCAGCGCTATGAAGAGATGGCGGCCGAAGCTGAACGTACTCGCAAGCTTGACTTTGAAGAGATCCAAATCCCGCCAGGTCCGCGTCTTGGCAGCGTGGTGTTGGAAGCTAAAGACCTTACGAAAGGATTCGGCGATCGCACACTGATCAAGGACCTGTCCTTCTCGCTCCCACGAAATGGCATTGTCGGGATTATTGGGCCCAATGGCGTCGGTAAGACGACACTGTTCAAAACTATTGTTGGTCTTGAAGAACCTGACAGCGGCGAACTGAAGATCGGCGAGACCGTCAAACTTTCCTACGTCGATCAGGCGCGTGCTGGGATTGACCCGGATAAGTCGCTGTGGGAAGTGGTTTCTGACGGGCTTGACTTCATTCATGTTGGTCAGGTGGAAATGCCCTCGCGTGCCTACGTGTCGGCATTCGGGTTCAAAGGCCCCGACCAGCAAAAACCAGCTGGTGTGCTCTCCGGTGGGGAACGTAACCGGCTCAACTTGGCGCTCACCTTAAAACAGGGCGGCAACGTGTTGTTGCTGGACGAACCTACCAACGATCTCGATGTTGAAACACTTGGCTCGCTAGAAAACGCACTGCTGCAATTCCCAGGCTGCGCCGTCGTGATCACTCACGACCGTTGGTTCCTCGACCGCGTGGCCACCCATATCCTCGCGTATGAGGGGACGAAAGATGACCCGGCTCGTTGGTACTGGTTCGAAGGTAACTTCGAATCCTATGAGAAGAACAAGATCGAGCGGCTCGGACCGGAAGCAGCCCGCCCGCCGGCTATGACCTACCGCAAACTGACCCGCGGTTAACGAAAGGAAAGCCATGACCGCAATCGATGTTCCCATTCCAATCCGTTGGGTCGATATTGACGCATATTCCCATGTGAACAATGCCGCCATGCTTACCCTGCTGGAAGAAGCACGGATCGCCGTGTTCTGGCGTGGATACGGATTGAAAGAACGGGTAGCGAGCTTCGGTGCGGATGGCGATACCGGCACGTTTATTGCTCGCCAGGAAATTGAATATTTGAAACCGGTGACATTGCGTGATGAGCCAATCCCGGTATCGATGTGGGTATCAAAGATTGGTAGTGCATCAGTCGTAGTTGACTATACGATCCCAGCCGCCGACGACTCGGTTGCCGTGAAAGCTCGAACCGTTGTTGTTTTCGTCGATCGTGAAACTGAAAAACCGCGCCGGATCAATGATGTAGAACGAGCTGCGCTAGAAGGGTTGCAGGCTGAACCGTTGGAGTTCCGCCGCGGCTAATTAGCTGCTGTGGCGATACGAGCGGGCTGCCGGAGGGAGTTCTCTGGCAGCCCGCTTGTGTTTAGCTGTTTGTCCCGATGTTGAGTTATCCACAGAATCCTCAACTATCTAGGCCTCAACGTGGATTTCCGTTATTGTCGGGCTATGGTTCGACAACGTTCGCATGCTTGGATGACGCGGGAGTGGTATCGGCTGGTGTGGTATTTCGCCGGTGCGGTGGTGGTCGCGGCTTTTGCGATGACAGTCTCGGGGTGTGGTGGTGAGCAGTCTGAGACATCAGCACCTACCGCCTCAACGATAGGTGAGTCGGTCGCGTCACCAACGTGGAGTCCTCCT
>JAUNVN010000059.1 GCA_030537655.1 Bowdeniella nasicola
TTCTACAAACGACTTGGTCGCACACTCGTTGATGCCGGTTTCTTCGCCCTTTTCGTTGTATTGGATTTCAGATTTGCAGAGCTTGGTTTCCCACGCACCCGCATCGTTTGCTGTCGCCTGGCCCAGGACCACGCGTTGTTCGTCAGCAGTATCGAGACCGGTCACCTTCATGACGGTCACCTCAGCATTTGGATTCGCCGTGCCCTGAATGAAGTTCTGCGTCGCGCGCACTTTATTCACGTGCTCTGCGTCCGTGAGAACCTCGTCTTCACCTGCGGGCGCACCCACCGACAGGTTTGTCACCTGCGGGCTATCGGAGATGTGCATGTTGAAGTAGGAGTTCACATCCGAGTAAATAATGTGACGATCCTTTGCGTCGGTAAACCACGAGGAGATACGGAGCTGCTTGAAGTAGTTCGGATCGCTGCGATCAGGGATCAATTGGTCTTCATCAAGCGGCAGGTCAAACACTGTCGCAGGCGAGAAGACTCCACCGGATAGCTGATTGATGTATGACGTAACGTCAGCAACGACAACATAGCCTGCCTGACCCTGTTTGGTCGTATCGGTGGTGATGGTGACCTCACCATCGGCAGTAAAATCAGATTTAGCGATCTCTACCGGAGGACCACCGACTCCAGCGTGGCCGAGATTTTGTTGAACACCTGTCTGCCACAACACAACTGGCCCCGTGAGAGCCTGCACTACTTCAGGCTGCAGTTGGATGTGGAACTGGTAGTCTTTCCGTCCTTCCCGATCGTTACTCGGCACGATCAGGTATGTCGAGACCGAACTGACTGGCTCAACATTGACAACACGTAACACAGAAGAACCGGCAACCGGCTCACCAAGTTTCTTTGTTGTCGTCATGATCGGCATTTCGTAGCCATAGCGCAATTGATGGGACGATGGGGCAATCAGCCAGCTAGTCCCGCTGCCGCCAACACTTTCGACATCGCCGTCATCACTAAAGTCAATCCAGGTGTTGGTCGCTAGCGATTTGTCGTCAATGGTGACGGCTCCACCTTCCTCGGTGGGGTTGGATTGCCAACGCGCATCAACAACAAAATAATCTCGGCCAGTTTCGGCGCGGATCTGTTCGATTGGGGTATTGAGCTTCACCTTGATCGAACCAATATGACGCTGGTTTTGCAAAGGAGCGTTGGTGAACACCCCCCCAGTTACCACTAAGCCGACGTCGTTCTTTTGGTTTTGAACCCGAGGCTCGATGGGGGTGGGTGTCATTCAGCACACGCCAAACGTTGTCCTGGCCCGCATACGGGTCAAGCGCACCGGTTTCCGCACCGTTGTTTTTCACATTTCCGAGCGAATCAGGCGTAACTTTTTCAAAGTAGCGCGTGTAGCTCACATTCATGGAGCCCGATGCCTTCACTGACATTTCGTCAATATAGGGAGCGAGTTCCGGGTCAATACGCAGATAAATCCACGTTAAACCCGGTGAAACCACGGCCCGGTAACTCAATTCCAGGTCGAATTCGTCAACCCCTGATTTTCCCTTCCACGCCACACCGGTGGAGACAATGGACGTATCCTTAATCTCCGCAGTTGCCGGCAATGGCCAATCATCAGTATCTACAGCATGAGCCCCGTTCATTGTCAGCACGCCGTTGATTCCGATGATGGTCACGACGAGAAGAAATGCACACAGGAAACTCAACGTCTTTTTCAGCTTCCCGTGCAAGGGAGCCACCACGTTTGTCGACATCCAGTTGTCCTTTTCTAGACAGTTATCGTCTAACTGACGGTCGCGTTCAGGCTAACGGCCACTCGTGATAATCGCAGGTCGAGTAGCGCATATTGTGCGCTAACTAATACATTTTTACGATTCTTATAAGGCTGTCTCTTTGCGCCACCTAAACACGTCTTCGCGCTGATTCCTATACTTCGCTAATTACACTGACGCTAGCGTTTTCTTTCGGCTTTTGACCTGCTTAGAGCTGCGGCCCAGGCCCTTTATCGGTCATAACATCCACCTGCACCCCGACCGCTATTGTCCAGAATTAAAAATTGGCTACTTGAGTAGCTCGCGCGCACTTCGCCGCACTTGTCCAGTTTGCTTTCGGCTCGTTACTTGTTATTAACTAATCAACTGGCAATTACGGTAGCTGCTCGACATTGACGGCGACGTATCCCCAAAACCCCGCGAGGGTTTTACCTCGTGATTTGAGCTATCTGCCCACTATGACACTCTCATCAAATGCTCTGAGATGATTAGCTGCTCGCAACATTTTATTCACGATACTCAAGGTGCATTTTATGTCGAGAGGCGTTGTGTCTTTAAATTCAATTCATTCCGCTTTTGGATATCATGAGCGAACTGTAATAGCGGATTAGTTATGATATTGCGACCCATGCAGACTCCCGCATTATTACCGCTCGTTTTATGCATATATCGCACGTCAAAGTGGTCAATGAGAGCTTTGGGCCGCGGTTTGTCCGGGACGCCAATGGTTGCCTGCTCGCTACCTTGATATGCGCCTAGCGTTAATAACCGCAATCGGTTCGATCTGTCATGGGCGATCAGCGTCGACATGTCGCAGCTACGCTATCGCTCTCCACTCGGCAGGCTACCTCCCCCGGATCTCCCAGATGGACTGGGCGGGCAAGCTTAGTTCACCGCAAAGAAGTGTCCGGCCCTGCTAGCACTTGGCGCCGCTATCAGCGCCCCCAAGCTCGTGCTGCTCTCGGCGGTCGATACGCCCACGTTTCGATGGGCAGGCAAGGATGCGCCTCCAACTCACGAGCCAGGCAGGTCGCGGCTTTCGCCAATCGGCTTGACCTGCCAATGAGGCAAGATGCCCTGACAGCCTCCCCATGGGCTGCGCTTGTAGTCCACCACCGAGAAAGGCGCGCTAGCTGTTAGACGTTGAATCTGAATTCGACGACGTCACCATCTTGCATGACGTAGTCTTTTCCTTCCATCCGCATTTTGCCAGCAGCGCGCGCATTGGCAATAGACCCACATTCAACGAGCTCATCAAAGCCGATCACTTCAGCTTTAATGAAGCCTTTTTCAAAATCGGTGTGGATCACGCCAGCTGCTTGCGGTGCTTTCCAGCCCTTGTGGATTGTCCAAGCTCGTGCTTCTTTCGGCCCGGCGGTGAGGTAGGTTTGCAGCCCGAGCGTGTCGAAGCCAACACGAGCGAGCTTATCGAGGCCACTTTCTTCAATCCCCGCATCGGCAAGCATTTCTGCGGCTTCATCTTCCGAGAGCTCCACCAGTTCGGATTCAAATTTCGCGTCGAGGAAGATCGCTTCGGCCGGTGCGACAAGCTCGCGTAGTTCTTCTTGCATCGCCGTGTCGGCCAGTCCTTCATCATCAGTATTGAATACGAAGATGAACGGTTTTGCCGTCATAAGTTGGAAACTGGCGAGATGTTCGGGATCCAAACCTGCATCTTTCGCGCCTTGGGACAGCAGGATTCCTTCCTCCAAGAGTTTTTGCGCGCCGAGTGCGGTCTCGAGTACTGCCTTATCGGTTTTTTTCCCTTTCACTTCTTTATCGAGCCGCGGGATTGCTTTTTCCAAAGTCTGCAAATCAGCAAGGATCAGTTCGGTAGCGATCGTTTCAATATCCGATGCCGGGTCGACTTTGCCATCCACGTGGACGACGTCCGGATCGGAAAATGCGCGGGTCACCTGACAGATTGCGTCGGCTTCGCGGATATTGGCGAGGAATTGGTTACCGAGGCCTTCCCCTTCGGATGCGCCGCGCACAATCCCGGCAATGTCGACAAAGGACACGGTCGCGGGAAGAATCTTTTGCGAACCAAAAATGTCCGCGAGTTTCCCCAGCCGCTCATCGGGCAGGGGTACCACACCGACATTCGGTTCGATGGTGGCAAACGGATAGTTTGCCGCCAGGACGGTTGCGCGTGTGAGCGCATTGAACAGGGTTGACTTGCCGACATTCGGCAGTCCCGCAATACCAATCGTTAGAGCCACATTTCCTCACTCTACCGCCTTTGCCCCACCAGGGAGATTCCTGGTCACATCATCGTGTCGGCGGTGACGCCTACGATGGGTCCATGCAGTATTTTTTCGGTGGCCTGGCGTTATTTGTGGTGGGTATAGCACTCGGATATGCGACGGCGCTGGTGCGAACACAATCGAAAGTCACGCATTTGGTTGCCCAGCTTGGTGATGCCCAGGGGCGTGTGCGTGAAATGCATTCGCGTCTCAGTGCGACCGACGAGCAGACATCAGCAAAGCATTCCCTCACGCAAATACTCGGCCCTCTGCAGGCGAAACTGGCGGATCTGGCTGATAACGTCCAACGCGCTGAACGCCAGCGCACCAGCCAGTACGCCACATTGGCTGAACAGCTCGCTACCCAGGCAAGCCTTGGACAGGAACTACAACACTCCACCACCCAGTTGGCTGGCGCGCTCAGTAATGCCTCGGCACGCGGCATGTGGGGTGAGGTGGAGCTGGAACGTCTCGTGGAGGCTGCCGGGATGCTGCGCCATACCGACTTCGATGTCCAGGTCACGCTCGCAGATGGTTCGCGCCCCGACATGGTGGTGCATCTGCCGGGCAACGGGCTCCTTGCCGTCGATGCGAAAGTCCCCTTCGCAGCGTATTTACAGGCAGCAGAGCTCGCCGCGAACACCACTGCCAGTGCACAACGTGAACGCACGGAACTGCTGACCGCCCATGCGCGAGCAGTGCGAGCACACATTGATGGATTAGCGAAGCGAAACTATCCGGCAGCCCTTGCCAGTGGCCCCGAGTTGACCGTGTTGTTCATGCCGGCAGAATCCCTGCTCGCCGCCGCGTTACAAACTCAGCCCGACCTGCTGGAATATGCCTTACGAAAACGGATCTGCCTCACCTCTCCGGTCTCACTGCTCGCGCTCCTGCGCACGGTTGCTGCATCGTGGCAGCGTGAAGAGATCACCGGTCAAACCAAGCAGCTCCTCGATGCTGCCCGCACCCTGGTGGAGCGGATGGGGGTGTATCTGCGTCACGTGGATGATCTTGGCCGCAACCTCGGGCGTAGCGTTGAGTCATATAACGCTGCGGTTGGGTCCTACACGGCGCGGCTGCGTCCCCAAGTCCAGCGTTTCGTTGACCTTTACGATGAGCACGCCAGCGAACTACACGAGATTGACACCCACCCGCGGAGCCTCGCGAGCGATGGAGACGATTAGCGCTGAGGACGCTGGCCAGTCCTGCGGACTTTTGCGCCGGCGCTGCGAGGTTTTCGGGGGCGATGCGGTCGATCGGGCTGCACCCCGGCAGCTTTCAAATCAGCACGCAGGTTCTTTGGCAGGGAGAACATAATGTCTTCGGTCGCGGTGCGGACCTCTTCGACAATCCCAATGCCGAGCTCTCCTAACCGCGCAATGACATCACGCACCAAGATTTCTGGCACTGACGCACCCGATGTTAAACCAACGGTTTTCGCATCTTTTACCCACGCTGGATCAACTTCATCGGCTTTATCCACCCGATATGCGGCCCCTGCCCCCGATTCCAACGCAACTTCTACAAGTCGCACCGAATTTGATGAGTTAGCTGAGCCCACAACGATCACCACATCGGAAAGGGGGGCGAGTTTCTTTACAGCCCCCTGGCGGTTTTGGGTGGCATAGCAAATATCGTCTGACGGTGGGTCCATCAGGTTGGGAAAACGTTGGCGCAAACGCTGCACCGTCTCCATGGTTTCGTCAACCGATAAGGTCGTTTGTGACACCCACACAACCTTGTCTGGGTCGCGCACCTCGACACTGTCGACCTCATCTGGACTGTTAACCACCTGGATGTGGTCGGGAGCTTCTCCCTGGGTGCCTTCAACTTCTTCGTGACCTTCGTGCCCGATCAGCAAAATGTCGTAGTCATCTTTTGCAAAGCGCACCGCTTCCTTATGTACCTTGGTCACCAGCGGGCAGGTCGCATCGATCGTGTCGAGCTGCCGGGCCGCCGCTTCCGCATGTACCTGCGGAGAGACGCCGTGAGCGGAGAACACCACGCGCGCACCGACGGGCACCTCATCGGTTTCGGAAACGAAAATTGCGCCACGTTTGGACAGGGTTTCAACCACGTATTTGTTGTGCACGATTTCCTTGCGCACATACACCGGCGCACCGTAGTGCTCCAGTGCTTTTTCAACCGCATCAACCGCGCGGTCAACCCCAGCGCAGTAGCCTCTGGGGGCAGCCAATAAAATTCGGCGTCCCTCATCGGCCTGCACCCCCGGTGTCCGGGTGGGAACATCATCAGGAAACGCCGATGCGCCGGCCAGCGAAGTTGGAGTACTCACGCGCCCAGCCTACCGGAGGTCCAACATTTCGCCCACAGGTGGTGTCCATAGTGGCTGCCCGTCTGTCATGCTGGAGGTATGTCAACTGCGCACCTGCCACCAACGGCTCGCGAAACGAGCGCCGAGGCGCCGTGGCCACTGCGACTGCTGAATACCAAAATTCACGAATATATTGGCCGGATGTCCCCGGTGTGGGTTGAAGGTCAGCTCGTCCAGATTAATCGGCGCCCCGGTGCGTCAATGGCATTTTTGACGCTGCGGGATACCGATGTTGATATGTCGATGAACGTGGCAATGTTTGCTCGGGACTTCGACAAGATCGCAACTCCCCGGCAGGATGGCGCCCACGTCGTGGTCCATGCAAAACCCACATTTTGGGTCAAGCGTGGCAGCCTGCAACTCCAAGCCAAGGAGATTCGTGCGGTTGGTCTTGGCCAACTTCTCGCCCGGCTAGAAGAACTCAAACGGCTGCTTGCTGCCGAGGGACTTTTCGCCGCTGAGCGCAAGGTACCACTGCCGTTTTTACCTGCGCGAATCGGTTTGATTTGCGGACGTGATTCAAAAGCTGAACACGACGTTGTCGTTAATGCCAAGGCGCGCTGGCCGGAAATTGACTTTGATATCCGCGAAGTCGCAGTTCAGGGGGCTCATGCGGTAAGTGAGGTATGTGCGGCTATTGAAGCACTTGATCGTGCCGGCAATGTTGATGTCATTATCGTGGCGCGAGGTGGTGGCTCCGTTGAAGATTTGCTGCCCTTTTCCAACGAACGGCTCGTGCGCGTTGCAAGTGCATGTGTGACCCCACTCGTATCCGCAATCGGACATGAAACCGATACTCCCCTGTTGGATTACGTCGCTGATTTTCGTGCGTCAACTCCCACCGATGCAGCCCGCCGCGTTGTCCCCGATATCGGTGAAGAACGGCGCCAATTACGACTCGCACGGACGCGTCTTGACCAGGCGATCGATGCGCGGCTGATACGCGAGGGGGAGCGAATCGCAGCGCTGCGCGACCATCCCCTCCTGGCCCACCCCGAAACGCTCATTGATCGCCACGGTGAGGTGATCACCTCTGCTCGTGAACGCCTCCAACGCCAATTTGCCCACCTTCTCACCCTGGAGTCCGAGCGGCTTGGCGCCCTGCGTGAACGTATCCATGACCTGTCTCCGGCAACCGTATTGGAGCGCGGCTATGCCGTCGTGCGTGATCGCACCGGTCAGGTTGTGCGTCGTGCACACCAGGCGCTGGTGGGAAACCGCTATGAAGTTATTGTGCATCAGGGCCGACTCGGGGTGGCAGTGACCGCCATTAACCCCGAACCTGTGGGAAGAACAGAGGAGAAATCATGAGTGATCCCCATGCAGATGTCGCCAAGCTCAGCTATGAACAAGCCCGCGAGGAACTGGTCAAGGTTGTCGAACAAATGGAGGGCGGTGACATTCCCCTCGAACAGGCCCTCAGCCTGTGGGAGCGCGGAGAAGCGTTGGCTGCACGGTGTGAAAGCTGGCTGAGTGGGGCCAGGGAAAAACTCACCGCCGCGCGCGAGCGTCGCATCGATGCCCAGGAGGCTAGCGATGCGTGACACACCCGTGTTAGTGGTCGGTGAGGCGCTGATCGACGAGATTGTTGATGGTGAGACCATCGAACGGCATCCGGGAGGTTCCCCTGCCAATGTCGCCATCGGATTAGCACGCTTAGAGACGAATGTGGCGCTGTTATCCCATTGGGGACGCGATAGTGACGCCGAGGTCCTCACCGATCATTTCACCACTGCCCGCGTGGCGATCGTTCCGGGCAGTCAACAAGCAGGGAAAACCTCAACGGCACGTGCTGTGCTCGATTCCCGCGGGGCAGCGACCTACGAATTTACGATCCGGTGGGATCCCGAAACCACCGTTGACCTGTCCGGCTATCGCCATCTGCATACCGGATCGCTCGGCGCGGTCCTCGCACCGGGAGCCGCAACGGTCGCCCATATTGCCCGCTCCCTAGCTCCCACAGCCACGATATCTGTTGATCCCAACGCCCGCGCACAGCTGCTCGGCAAAACGCGTACCCCCCATCCGCCCGCGTGGGATCAGCTGGTGGAAGTGTTGCACCATGCCGACGTGGTCAAGGCCAGTGATGAAGATCTGGCCTACTACTGTCCCGGTCAGAGCGAAGCAGAGTTTGCGGCCAGGTGTTTTGCTTCCGGTAGCCACCTGGTGGTGATTACCGCCGGAGCGCACGGGGTGCGCGGCTACCTGCCCACCGCCGAGGTGCACTTGCCCCCATTTCGCGTGCCGGTGGTCGATACGGTCGGAGCGGGCGATGCGTTCATGGCCGGTCTGCTCGCCGGGCTTGATCAACTGGGCATGCTCGGTAATCGTCACGCTCTGCAATCCCTCGATGGCGCTGAGCTGAGCAAGCTGTTACGGTTTGCCAACGCAACGGCCGCGCTGACGGTCAGCCGGGCGGGAGCAAACCCACCAACAAGCAGTG
>JAUNVN010000060.1:0-4214 GCA_030537655.1 Bowdeniella nasicola
AGTAATTGCGTGGTCTTCTACCAGCGCGGATTGCCCTTTTGCTATCAACCAGTGGGCCAGCGAAAAACAAGACTGGATCAATGGGGTAGAAGATCTGAACAAGGTCGGTCATTACACCTGGCTGATTGCTCCGGAATACCGTTACTACGGGATCGCAGGTGTCGAGTCCCCGCCAAATAACACACCCTTTAAGCGCACGTGGCTCGGGTCAGCATCGCGCATCACAGCTGCCCTTGATGAGGCAGGGACGGATCTCGCTGGCGACTTCGAGATGCCCGTGCATCTTGCTGCCAGTGATGTGGGCACGCCGCGTCTCAGCCCCGAGTCCGCGACGGTGGGTGCTTCCATCACCCCGGTGGTGACCTCGCCCCACGCTGATGGCCGTTTCCAGTTGAAAGGCAACTGGTCAAGCGCTGACCCAACGATTGCACAGGTACAAAGTGATGGCACCATTGCGGCACTGGCGGAGGGAACAACGACCCTAGAGTTGGAAACCGCGAGCAAAACATACACATTCTCCTTCACGGTACGCGATAAACAGATCACCGCCGTGGCCCCGTTAGCGGCTGTCACAACTCCGGCAGGCACCGCGCCGACCCTGCCACAACAGGTGGAGGTCACCTACGATGATGAGAGCACCGGTCTCCTCCCGGTGACGTGGGATGCGATCGATGCCAATGACTACCAGGGCCGTGATGGGGGAGAATTTAGCGTCAACGGGACCGTAGCTGGCTGGGATGAACCGGTGAGCGTACAGGTAACGGTCACCCCGGCTAATGTCACCAACGTCGCGCCAACTTCCTTCCAGGTCACAACCGAATCGGGTACAGCCCCGACCCTGCCTGCAACCGCCTCAGTCACCTGGAGCAACGGCGAGGTTATCGACGAGGAAATCACATGGAATGCGATAGATCCGGCCATGTGGCAAGCACGCGAGGGAGGTAGCTTTGATGTGCACGGCATGGTGGATAGTAGCTCAACGAAGCTGACGACAACGGTAACGGTCACCCCGGCCAGTGTCACCAGTGTCGCTCCTCTCCCAGCGGTGACAACCCCGATTCAGCTAGCCCCCTCGCTGCCAAAAACCGCGGCGGTCACCTGGAGTAATGGCGATGTCACCAACGAGGAAATCACGTGGGATGCGATTGATTCCTCCGCGTGGGACAGCATTGGTACCGTCACCGTTTCCGGCAGCGTTGCGGGAACGACCGTGACCCTGGAGGTCAATGTCGTTGACGCCACGATCACTGCGGTGGTCCCGCCAGCGGACGTGACAACAGATTCGGGTACCGAACCGGTACTTCCCGAGACGGTCACGGTTCACATGGACAATGACACCACCGCTCAGGCGGCGGTCACCTGGCAGCCCATTGACGCGGCATCCTATTCGCCACGTGCTGGCGGATCGTTTACCGTTTCCGGCAGCGTTGCTGGTTGGGAAGACCCGGTGACGATTACGGTCCAGGTACGTCCTGCAACAATCACAAGTGTGTCACCAACAGCGATGGCCCTCACCGTCGCTTCCGGTACCGCTCCCGAGCTGCCCGAGGTGGCAACTGCCACATGGAGTAACGGCGACACCACCGACGAAGCGATCGAGTGGCCCGAAATTGATCCGGCATCCTATTCGCCACGTGCTGGCGGATCGTTTACCGTCACCGGCAGCGTTAAGGGGTGGGAAGATTCCCTCCTCGCAACTGTGCATGTCACTCCAGCAACGGTCTCTTCAATTGCTCCGGTGACGATCACGACCGATGTTGGTGTTGCACCGCAGCTGCCCACCAGTGTGGCGGTGACCTGGAGTAATGACGAGGTCACCAATGAACCGGTTGTCTGGGATGCGGTTGCGCCATCGAGCTGGGAGGCTGCCGGTGAGGTTCAGCTTGCGGGTACGGTTTCAAGTATTGACCAGAGCGTACGCGCGACCGTTATTGTCTCGGAGGTGAGTGCGCCGGCACCTGATGAGTCGGAGACCCCAACAACGCCCGGTCTCCCACCACTGTCACCTGGGGAAGAAGGGGAGGCGGATTTGCCTCGTACCGGCTGGGACGTCAGTGCGTTCGCTTTCGCATCGATAGTGCTCCTTGGCGCTGGTGGCACACTACTCGCCACGCGTCGTCGTGCCCTTCGGTAGCAACCCCAAGAAGATTTTGGGCCCCGATCGCTGTGATCGGGGCCCAAATTCCAGCGCGAGTATCTTTCCCGGCTGGATGGATCATTTCCCACTCGAGAAAACCCGCCTAGCAACGTGGCAGTCACCTCGATGAAAACCAGTCATCGCCATTGCGCTCCCATTTCCTCTCAATCTTGCCGAAAGTGGGTGCATCTCTTGCGCCCGTCACCGCGTTTGTGAGCAATTCGGGATTTCGTATCTCCCGCACGTGATCATTCTGTGCGCTGGCGTTGCGTAGGCGCTATCGCCCGATCGTGGGAAAGAAACTGGCACTATCTCCCCTCTTTTTGAACCTGGCTGTCGTTGGCACACGACCGGCCTGTGTGGTATCGCACGAGTATCAACCATGCGGACATCCCTGTTGTGATTTGGGTTTTTTCATAGTCGCCCCGAAGAGTTTGCCGGCAACCGGAGGGGAGGTCCTGCCCTAGACAGCCTCAACCTCCCACCTGCTGGGAGGGAGGCGTGAGAGGAGTTCGCGGTTATCTGCCAGCGAAATCCACAGCCAGTCCTTCGTGGCGGTCGCGATGCGGGTGGGCTTACTCGCTCATCTCCTCAATGTGCGGGTCCCACTTCTTCCCAACGGGGAGAGTTGACCACCTGCTGCGGTATTACCGGCGCTGATCGGACTTACCGGGTCGCATTCCTGTCACGTTATCGTGCGTGACACCCGTGCAGGTTTCTGCACGCAGTGGGGCGCGGTTGGTGGCCTAACGGCGTCGGTGATCAAGCAGCTCACTGTCCTGTTGTGCTTGCCCCGGTGCGCATACTCGTCCCGATAACCACCCAAGGAGGGTGAGGTAGGCGAGATGCGTGCAGCAGAGCGATCCGGCCAGCAACCACCATCGATACTGGACGTGAGTCCCACGAGTGTGGCTGGTGGCACAAAAAGCGGTGTATCAAGCGGATTTCTGACGATGGCACAGACCAAACTCACCCTCACAGTGCCTCGCGGTCAGCTATGACCAGCCTCATCATTATTGACACCATGTGCGATGGCGCCTGGGACGTGGAGCACCCGAGCCAAAACGGGCGGGAGGCGGTGCCAGTGAGAGCGTCGCCTAAACACTGCCCTTCATCTTCAGCTGTGCAGGTCTCATCACACCCGACAGCTGCCTATGTGCACCGTCAGCAGCTCCGTAACGACATCAACCACCCACTTGCGACTCTCCGCCCAGCTAAGCGGGCGATGGGTCACCGTGGGTGGCGAGTGGAGCCACCTAGGAGACTCGAACTCCTGACCTACTGTTTACAAGACAGTTGCTCTACCAACTGAGCTAAGGTGGCCTGCTATTTGTCATGATGACCAATAGCCACCTGCCATGCTAACCGAAATACTCCAGAAAGCTGAACTGGCAGTGATGCGGGTTATTTCACCTGGTCGCGAATAGCCTTGATGAGGTCATCACCATCATCTCCCCACGATTCAATGGGCAGGTCAACGCCATTGACCATGAGCGCTGGTGTGCCCTTCAACCCGGCTTCAACGAAGGCGTCAACACTCTTCTCCGCGATTTTCTCGTTATTTCCGGCTGCGATATCAGTAATGACATCCTCGGCAACACCGTGCTCTTTCAGGGCTTGGACAATCTGGTCCAACCCGTTGCCCGTCACTGGTTGACTACCTTCCATCAGCGCGTGGGTCAGCTCGAACAGGCGAACGCCAAGTCCAGCGAAATGATCGGGGTCACGCATCGCCACTTCATGGTAGGCATCGGCTGCCAATGAGGAGAATCCCGAGTGGTCGTCGGTGGGGTCAAGAATAGCCACGCCGTGCATCACCAAGGTGATTTCACCATTCACGGCAGCTTTTTCTAACGCGGGCACGTAGTTTTGCTCAAAGACATAACAGTGCGGACACGTGAAGTCGAAATAGGTATCGACCACGGGTTTACCTTCGTTCACGCTCCCGGGTTTGCCACTGGCTCCGATGGTGATCGCACCGGGGGCATCAATGTGGCTGTCTACAGGTTGCGGCGCCTGGCCTGCTTCGGTTTTCCCCTTGGAAATAATCCACCACCCGGCAATAACCACCACGAGC
>JAUNVN010000060.1:4224-8681 GCA_030537655.1 Bowdeniella nasicola
GGTGATCAGTCGGACACGCTTTTGTTTTCCTTCCGCCTCGGCCCGAATCCGGGCGGCTTCTTGCCGTGCCTTATCACGTGGCGTATTGCCAAACTGGGCGGATTTGCTCGCCATTGTGGCTCCTTAGCTATAGTTCCCTATCATTTGGACGAACCAGGATTTGATTGTATCCAGTGGCCACCACTGCACCGGTTGCACTTGGGCAAGGGCGGTGAGCGCCAAGATGATCGCTAACGTCAATAGTGCCAAACATAGCGCGGTGCGTGCAGTTCCACTTGGAAATATTGTGTGAATCAACGATCGATTCGCATAGCGTGCCCAGCGGGCCGATGGTTGCAGCCACACGATGAAGGCCGCAACCCCCGTAGCTGCGCCGATAAGTGCCATGTTGACGGTACGGGTTGTTGGGTCATCACCATCGCGAAGAAATCCCAATGCGATCGCCAGCACCATTACTGCCAATGTCGTGTGCCACAGTGCCGACAACCCGTGTTTGATCAGATGTACCGCCCCGCGCCCGATAATGCGAACCGCATCGCCCATTCGCGCTCCGAAACGTAACACGGCAGCGCGATGGTCGTTGATTCCATTGCCAATCACCCCCGTTAGTGCGATCCAGCCGATCAGCACTCCAAGGGCTGCAACCGGATAGTGAAGGGCTGCGGCGCTCAGTGCCAACCAGGCGGTGGCCATCACCCACGGGGTCGGAGCAGGTTCGTAGGCGCGCGGTGGCAGGTATGGGAGCGGCGCGGGGATTGGGTCGGGGGTGAGGTGGTCCTGAACTGGTGGCGCTGCAGGCAGCCCAGCTGGAGCAGTTGGAAGCACCTGAGTGGGGTTGGGCTCGGGAAGCTGTTGGGTTGGCGGGAGGTCCGAGAGCTCACGCGGCGGAGTGGGGGCAAGCGGCTGGGTCAGTGCCGCACTCGCATCGCTATCACTTGGCAACAAACGTGTTGGGTTATCATCACCGCCCAGATCGACACCCACGGTTTCGGTGGGAGATCCGCTGCTCGCCGCTGCGGGTAGCGGCGTGATCCCCGGGGCGCGAAACTGCCCGGTAGCCACATCTTGGAGTTGGGTGAGCACCGCCGTTGGATGAGGACGGTGAGCAGGATCGGGCGCAAGTGCCGCGGTCAGGGGGTCAGCAATCTCGGGGGCAAGCCCCTGCACGTCGACCCTACCGGCATGAACGCGCGCCATGATTGCTTGTAGTGGGCCGCGTCCAAAGGGGGGTCGGCCCGTGGCCGCAAAGACCAGGACAGCGGCCCATGACCACCAGTCCCCCGCTGGCGTGGGATCCGCACCGGCCAGGGCTTGGGGATCGAGATATCCCACCGTGCCGGCAACCAGCCCGGTGTGCGTTAGCCGCGCATCATCGGCAACCTGAGCGATCCCAAAGTCGATCAGTACCGGACCATTAACCCCCATCATCACATTCGATGGTTTCAAATCGCGGTGGACGACCCCGGCGGCATGAATTTGGGTGAGCGCAGTAAACAGCCCGGTTGCGAGTTCGGCAAGCTCACCGACCTGGTAGCTGCCAAAAGATTCGACATCGGCCTGCAGGGTCGGGCCATCAATGAGTTCGGTGACAATGAACGCATCGGTGTCATCAACTTCGGCATCCACCACGCGCGCCACCCCCTCGCCGCGTACCCGCCGCAGGGTGGCAACTTCTCTGGCCAAGCGGGCCCTGGCCTGCGGGTCGGCCGCAATGGCGGGATGGAGAATTTTTACCGCCACCGCATTCCCGTCGGCATCAATCGCGCGCCGCACCGTCCCCATACCGCCGCGTCCGATCTCCTCTCCGAGAAGATAGCCGCCAAACTCTTCCATCATGTCCTTTGCTGTCTGCCCAACTCCTCATCCTTATTGTGCCCCCAATTGCCGCCCGGCTTTGGGTGCCATGCTTGCTCGGGCACTGTGTTGGGACGAATCCGCGCTTTGTCGCTACGCTAGAGAGCGGGACAAAGGAGATGAAATGCCTGCAATGGCAGATTTCGTGGTGGTCGCAAATCGACTACCGGTTGATATTCGTCGTGATGAAAAAGGCACACTCGATTGGGAACGCTCCCCCGGTGGGTTGGTTACCGCCCTCGCGCCGGTGATGCAACAGGAAGAGGGCGCCTGGGTGGGGTGGAACGGGGCGGCAGATATGCACGTCGACCCCTTCACAGCCGATGGGATGCATCTGGTTCCCGTAGCGCTAAGTGAAACGGAAGTCGCAGACTACTACGAGGGGTTTTCCAACGGGACCCTCTGGCCGCTCTACCACGATGTGATTGTTCCACCTGAATTCCACCGGCAGTGGTGGAACTGCTATGACCGGGTCAACCGCACCTTTGCGAAAGCCGCAGCCGATGTGGCCGCGAAGGGTGCGACCGTGTGGGTGCAGGATTACCAGCTCCAGCTCGTGCCTGCACTGCTGCGGAAGTACCGCCCTGATCTCACGATCGGATGGTTCAACCACATTCCCTTCCCGCCGGTGGAGATCTTTTCACAAATGCCCTGGCGTGAATACATCCTGGAAGGACTGTTGGGGGCGGATCTGATCGGATTCCAACGCTCGTGGGATGCGGAAAACTTCCTCCGCTCGGTTAAACGTCTCACCGGCCACAAGGTGCGCGGACGCACAATCACGGTGGGTACGGGCGCGAAATATCCCACACGGAAAGTCAAAGTGGGGATCCACCCGATCTCAATCGATACCCCGTCTTTTATGAAGATGGCAGCCAGTGATGATGTTGCTGCTCGTGCCCGAGAAATCCGAGAAGAACTCGGCCACCCAGATGTTTTGCTCTTGGGGGTTGATCGACTCGACTATACGAAGGGGATCCGCCATCGGTTAAAGATCTTCGGCGAACTGCTACGTGACGGGTTGGTGAAAAGTCCCGAGGTGTGCATGATCCAGGTTGCCTCACCTTCTCGTGAACGCGTCCAGCAATATAAGGATCTGCGTGATGAAGTCGAAGTGACTGTCGGGCGGATTAATGGGGACTATGCCGACCTTGGTCGCTCCCCGGTCCACTATTTACACCAAACGTTCCCGCAAGAAGAAATGGCCGCTCTCTATCGTGCCGCCGACGTGATGCTGGTGACCTCACTGCGAGATGGGATGAACCTGGTCGCTAAGGAATTTGTTGCCGCCCAGGTTGACCTCGACGGCGTGTTGGTGCTCTCGGAATTTACCGGGGCGGCCGATGACCTGCCGCAAGCCCTGGTGATGAACCCGCATGATATCGAAGGGGCGAAACGTACCGTCATGCAAGCAATCGAGATGAGCACCACCGAAAAACGCCGGCGGATGCGTGCCCTGCGCCGGCGGGTGAAAGATAACCCGGTACAAAAGTGGGCAGAAAAATTCCTCCACGACCTGAAAGCTGCAGGCCAGTGAACCCGCCGGCTTGGCGCGAGGCCATCCAGGTCGCAGTGACCGCGCGCGAACTGCTGATCGCGCTCGATTTTGACGGCACGCTCGCCCCCCTCGTCCCGCGCCCTGAAGATGCGCGAATGCTTCCCCAACTGGTTGCCCTCTTAGAACAGTTGGTGCAACTGCCAGCCACCACCACCGTGTTGGTTTCGGGCAGAGCTGGCGATTCACTCGCGGCGTGCGCTGAAGTTCCCCGCTCCATGCGAGCGATCGGATCGCACGGCGCACAGTGGGGCACGATAGAAATTGATTCGGATGGTAACCGCACCTTCGCTGCCAAGGCTGTGGCGCTCAGTGCTGAGGCGCGTCACCTCCATACCCGCCTATGTGCGGCGATTGACGACATTGTTGCTACCCACCCGGGCACAAGCGCGGAATATAAACCCGCCGGGGTGGTACTCCACGTCCGTGAAGCTGACAGACAGGTCGGCCAGGACGCATTGCAGGCTGCCCGCAGGGGTCCAGCAAGTTGGGATGGTGTGACTTCACTGGCTGGTAAAGCCGTATTAGAACTCTCGGTTGTGCGCGCAACCAAGGGGGATGCGCTGAAAAAATTGGTTGCGGAAACAGGCGCAACCTGTGTGCTCTATGCCGGTGATGACGTGACCGACGAGTCCGCATTTCACATGGTTTCTCACCTTGATGTCGCGGGGGTGAGCATTAAGGTTGGCGAAGGTGAGAGCTGCGCGAACCTGCGGGTAGCAGATGGAGCGGAGCTGGGAGAACTCCTTGCGGAAATTGCGCGGCAACGCCATCACCTGGCGCACACATAGCCTGGCGCGCGCACCTGGGAGCCCATCCGAATACAGGTCACGTTCTCAAAGGTGATATTTTTCGACATTTTCATCGCGATTGTGAGAAACTGAGTAAAGCTGCTGTCCATAGCGGCTGTGTCAGAGCGGACACGAGCTGGCACCTTTCACGACGGATCGTCCGGCACGTACCTGCCGGTGAAGGGATGTTTTCCATGGCATCAGTAACGTTTGATAACGCTACACGTATCTACCCCAATACTGACCATCCGGCTGTT
>JAUNVN010000061.1 GCA_030537655.1 Bowdeniella nasicola
AAACTCGGTGACTTTGAGCGTTTCCACGCCGATCGGATGGCCTCACGCATCCTTGATATGGGTGATGTGCTCACCTTGATTGAGCAGGCCGAAAAGGCCTTCGACCAAAAAGAAGCCGAGCAGATGGCGCAAAAGCTCGGCGAAGGTCAGTTCACCCTTGATGACTTCCTCGCTCAGCTCTCACAGCTACGCAAGATGGGCTCGATGAAGAAAATGCTCGGCATGTTGCCGGGGATGGGCCAAATGCGTGAACAGTTAGAAAATTTTGATGAACGCGAAGTTGATCGTATTGAAGCGATTGTACGGTCGATGACCCCCGCCGAGCGCGCGAATGTGAAAATCCTCAATGGGTCGCGCCGCTCGCGCATCGCGCGCGGCTCAGGTACCTCCGTTACCGAAGTGAACTCACTGGTGGAGCGCTTCTTGCAAGCGAAAACGATGATGGAATCCATGGCCCGTAACCCCGGGGCAATGAACGCCCCAATGGGGGCTATGCCCGGGATGGGAGCGATGCCGGGAATGGGCAAACGGGCGCGTGCCCGCCAGGCCCCACGGCGCAAGAAGATTAAAGGTAAATCGGGCAACCCTGCCAAACGGGCGCGCCAAGAAGCCGAGATCCGGCGGAAACTCGAAGCAAAAGCCCGCGGCGAAGTGGAGGCGCCGCAGGGATCTTCCTTCGGGTTGGGCGGGCTTGGTAAGAAGAAACCACAGACGCAAATCCCTGAAGGGCTCGAAAAATTCCTGAAGCAGTGAGCGATAATTACCACCTGCGCGGTCAGATCGTCACCAATACGGGTGAACGACTCACCCACGCATGGGTAATTGACGGAAACTTCACCTGGTTTCCCCCACGTGACCAGCCCCGCCACCTCACCGAGCTGCACGGTTGGTTTTACCCGGGTCTGGTTGATGTGCACGGCCATATTGGTCTTGCTGAGCGTGGGGCAGCTAGCCGGAAAGCAACGGCAGCCCAGGCAGATACTGATTATGCCTCCGGAGTGCTCCTCGTGCGTGACGCGGGTGTGCCCGGTGATACCCGCTGGCTTGACACCCGTGCTCACACACCGCTGATGATCCGCGCGGGACGCCATATTGCCCGTCCGAAACGCTATTTGCCCGGCCTGGCAATCGAACTTGATGATCCCGGTGCGTTACCCGCCACGGTTGCACGGGAAGCAGCCCGCAGTGACGGGTGGGTGAAACTGGTTGCGGATTGGATTGACCGTGCAGCAGGTAAAGATGCCCGAGTGGAGCCGCTGTGGGATAGACAGATCTTACGGGAGGCGATTGCTGCGGCACATGACAACGGCGCGCGCGTATGCGCCCACACCTTTGCCACCGCGACAATCGAGGTGCTGCTGGATGCGAATATTGACTGTATTGAACACGGTACCGGGATGCAGGCAGAGCATATTGCCGAAGTTGCGCGCCGACAAATTCCGGTGACCCCCACCCTAATCCAAACGGCGAACTTCCTTGATTTCGCTGCTGCCGGCCAACGGAAATATCCGGCTTATGCGGCGCAAATGCAGCACTTGTATGCCCGTCGGCTCAAGGTGCTTGCCGCCTTGGTTGAGGCCAATGTGCAACTGTTACCCGGCTCGGATGCGGGCGCATCGATCCCACATGGCACCCTGCCACGCGAACTGGCTGCCTGGGCTGATGCGGAGATAGATGCGGCGGCGATCATGGACCAAGCCACCTGGCGTGCTCGCGCCTACCTCGCCTCCGGGCCGGGAACCGGTGGCGTGCGGGCAGGTAGTTGCGGTTTGGAGATGGGGGCGCCTGCTGCCTTTGTGCACTATGCAACCGATCCCGCTGAGCTCCTTCATCGCAACGCCCTTCGTCCCGATACGGTCTACATGTACCGCCCTAAATCAGCTGTTGGGTGACAAATCACACCGGCGTGGGGCAGGCAAGTAGCGCACGGACCGGGTTTAGTGGCACAATAAGCTGCTGTACCCGACCGGCGTAGGCCCTCTCACTGCGTGCGGTTGTGTCCAGGACAACTGTGGCGCCTGAACCCACCAGGAGCGACATGCGTCCACCCCGATTACACAGGAGTTGACCACACAAGTGGCAGTTAAGATTCGTTTAAAGCGCATGGGTAAAATCCACGCGCCGTTTTACCGCGTTGTCGTGATGGATTCACGGAAGAAACGTGATGGTCGCGCGATTGAAGAAATTGGCAAGTACCATCCCACCCGCGAGCCGTCAGTGATCGAAATCGATTCCGAGCGGGCACAGTACTGGCTGTCCGTTGGCGCTCAGCCAACAGACACCGTGCGCAAACTGCTGGAACTCACGGGCGACTGGGCCAAGTACACCGGGAGTGGCGAGACCGCATCGACGGTGCGCACGGCAGAAGGTGACGCAGAAGAAGCTACCCGTGAGGCCATTAAGGCGGCGGAGGACGAAGCCGAAAAACGCAAGGCAGAAGCCAGCGCGAAGGAAGCTGAAGCCAAGGCTGAAGCACAGGCAGCTGAAGAGGCTAACGACGATAACCAGGCCGATGCCGCTGAAGAGTCCGGCGAGGCAGCAGAGTAGTCATGTTAGCTGAAGCACTGGGCCATCTGGTGCGCGGTATTGTCGACCACCCCGAAGAGGTGCGCGTCAAATCGCGGCAGCTGCGGCGAGGCAACCTGCTGGAGGTATTCGTCAATCCCGATGATCTCGGCCGGGTAATTGGCCGGTCGGGCCGCACGGCCAAAGCACTGCGCAGCGTGATTGGTTCACTGTCGAAAGAATCGGTTCGCATTGACGTGGTCGATACTGACCGGCGCTAACATTCACATCATGCACCCGGCCAATTTGGCCGGGTGCCGTGTATTTCAGGAGCTATGATGCGTTTGCGTGTGGCCACCGTCGCCGGTGCCGTCGGATTGCGCGGTCATGTCCGCTTGATCATCCACACCGACCAGCCCGCCGAGCGGCTGTATGTCGGGGCGCGCCTGCTCACCGACGAGGGGGAACTGGAAATCGCTGATGTGCGCGCAGCTGGACGCGGTTACCAGGTGGCCTTTGTCGGCCACGAAGATCGCACCAGTGCGGAAGCGCTACGCGATAGGCAACTGTATATTGACTCGCAAAGCGAAGACGAAAGTGACGATGAGTTCTTCTACCACGATCTCATCGGACTGCCCGCACGTGATCTGCAAGGTCACCATCTCGGTCAGATCAGCGGTGTGCTGGCAATGCCCGCCCATGACGTGATTGAAGTACGTACCGACCATGGCACCGTCCTTGTCCCCTTTGTCAGTGAAATCATCCCGCATATCGATTCCACCGAAGTGAGGATCGACCCACCGGGAGGGCTATTTTCATGAAAATCGACATTGTGTCGATCTTCCCGCAGTACTTTGAAGTCCTAGATCTGTCACTGATCGGCAAAGCCCGCCAGCGCGAACTGGTCTCAATTGACGTTCATGACCTGCGTTCGTGGACAGATGATCCGCATCGCAGCGTTGATGGTCCGCAAGCGGGCGGGGGACCGGGCATGGTGATGCGCCCAGATGTGTGGGGCCGGGCGTTAGATACGCTGGTGAGCTCCTCCCCATCGCCGATCATTGTCATCCCCACCCCAACGGGGCGGCAATTCACCCAGCGCGATGCCGAAAGCCTCGCCCGGGCCGATCATCTGATTTTCGCCTGTGGGCGTTATGAGGGCATTGACCAGCGTGTTAGTGAGCACTATGGCACCCGGGTCAAGGTCGTGGAAGTTTCGCTTGGCGACTATATCCTCAACGGCGGAGAGGTGGCAGCCATCGCCATAATCGAGGCCCTCGTGCGCCTCATCCCCGGGGTCGTGTCAAACCCCGAATCCCTGAGCGAAGAGAGTTTTTGCGATACGGCACTGCTGGACTATCCGGCCTACACCAAGCCGCGGGTGTGGAAAGATCGAGAAATCCCGGAGGTCTTGCGTAGCGGCGATCATGCGCGCATTACCCGGTGGCGCCGGGAACAACAGTTACGGAAAACTGCCCAACGCGCCCCGCACCTGCTCACCGGGGTGCACCAGGTCGGGACTCCTGCCGCGTTGAGTCCAGCCGATCGTGACTGGCTTATCCGGGCGGGATATTTGGTTCGCGGCAGCGATATCTTTACCTGCGAGCTGCGCGCAGCCACCCCAGATGATGCGGGGGCACTACACCGCGTTGCCCGCGAAACCTTTCCCGATGCGTGTCCACCGTCACTGAGCACAGCAGAAATTGACGCGTTTATTACCGCGCACCTATCGGTCGCGGCCTTTGAACGCATGTTGACTGATGTGCGCTACCGCATCTGGATTGCCAGTGTCGAATCGGAAATCGTTGGCTATGTCGTCGCAATTTTGGATTCCCGTCCCACCGATGACAGCGAGGCACGCAATATTCGATTGCGGCTTGCAAAGGATAGTCGCGTAGCTGAAATTTCAAAATGCTACCTGCGCGCACACTATCGCGGCAGTGGGCTGGCCGGAGCGTTGCTGCGCTATAGTCTCGGCCAGTTAGCGGCGCTGCCAACACCGGTGACGCTCGCCTGGTTGGGGACCAACCGGTCCAATGTGCGTGCTATCCGATTTTATGAACGGGTTGGCTGGAAGGTGCGGGGGTCACGCGAGTTCCTCGTTGGCGGCCAATGGCAAGATGATGTGCTCCTCACAGTGAATCGATTGGCGAAGTTTCCCATCGATGTGGCAGACTAGTCCGCGTCATGTGCCCGCTGCGGAGCTCTGCCATGGGGGAGCACCGACGTGGCGCGGGTGCACCACAACCCAACCACCTGGCAACTATGCCCCGAACTGCCTGCGACCTGTGGCGCTGGCGGAAAGTGAATAATCATGCAGACCCTTGATTCCCTCGATCAACAATCGATGCGCGACAATATTCCTGACTTCCGCGCCGGCGACACCGTTAAGGTGCACGTGCGTGTGAAGGAAGGTTCACGTTCACGTATTCAGGTTTTCCAGGGCACCGTGCTCGCTCGCCGTGGTGGTGGCGTGCGCGAAACCTTTACTGTGCGCAAGATGAGCTTTGGTGTTGGCGTGGAGCGTACCTTCCCGGTACACGCTCCGACCATCGACCATATTGAGGTTGTTTCTCGCGGTCGGGTGCGCCGCGCGAAGCTGTACTACCTGCGCGATCGGCGCGGCAAGGCCGCCAAGGTTCGCGAACTACGGTAAAACGAGAAATGATTCGGCTCTGCTCCTAAGGGAGCAGAGCCGAAATTTCTGATGCGGCACGGTGCCGTCCTTGCCGCTACGATAGACGCCAGAGCTCACGGGAAGAAGGTGACATGAGCGATCACAATGCCGATGGTGATCCACCCACCATCCCAATTTCGCGTACCGCAAGGCGCCAGCGAAAACGGGCAGCGAAAGCGCGCACCAAGGCGAGCTTTGGTGGCTGGTTAAAAGAAACCGCGGTGATGGTGGCAGTCGCATTGCTGCTGTCCTTCCTGGTGAAAACCTTCCTTATCCAGGCTTTCCACATCCCCTCCGGATCGATGGAACACACCTTAGATGTGGGGGATCGAATCCTGGTAAACAAAACCGTGTCTCCCTCGAGTCTTGCGCGCGGCGATGTGATTGTCTTTACCGATCCGGGGGGCTGGCTGCCGCCACAGCCGGAAGAACCCCAGATGCGTGCCCTGGCGCAAGATGTCTTGATTGCCCTGGGAATCATGCCCGCTGACGCCGGTGAGCACTTGGTAAAACGGATCATCGGACTGCCCGGTGACCACGTGAAATGCTGTACGGCCGAAGGGTTGCTTGAAGTTAACGGCGCCCCCCTTGCCGAACCGTATCTTGATCCGGCTACCCAGCCGTCCCTGAGTGAATTCGATGTGGAAGTTCCCGCCGGACACCTGTGGATGATGGGTGATAACCGCGGCAACTCACGGGACTCACGCGCCCATATCGGAGCGCCAGGTGGCGGATTTGTTCCCCTGGAAAATGTTGCGGGCCGCGCATTTTTCATCATGTGGCCCTCCTCGCGGTGGGGTAGTGTCAACTAGCGCAACCCGAGGCGAATCCCGCGCTGGTAAACCCCGCCCGACGATGGAGTGTATTGCCCAGCTGCTGGGGTCTTACCGCTATGTCATTGGACTCGATGAGGTTGGACGCGGTGCCATTGCCGGGCCGGTCAGTGTTGGGGCCGCGCTGGTCTCGACGCTGCAGCCAGCTCCCAGCACCCTGGCCGACTCGAAACTGCTGACCGCCCGCCAACGGCGCATGCTGGTACCGCAGCTGAGTGACTGGCTTGATCGCGGTGCGGTCGGCCACGTTGCTGCCCATCGGATTGATCGCGATGGCCTGCGCACCGCCCTCCAACTCGCCGCTTGGCGCGCACTATTGCGGCTGCTTCATCCCCTGGGTGATCCACAGGTGGTCGCACGCCAGTGCGCGATCATTATTGATGGTCCAACTAACTGGTGTCTCGCCCCGCCGGCGCTGGGAAGTGAGCCGTTGAGTGAAGCGGCGGCAATCATCGCTGCCAACGCCCACTGGCGCACCGAAGTTAAAGCAGATACCACCTGTATGGTGGTGGCCGCGGCTTCCGTCCTTGCAAAAACCACGCGCGATGCCTACATGGCGTCGCTCCCGGACCCCGGTTATGGCTACCGGTCCCATAAAGGGTATGGTTCACCGGCACATCTGGCAGCACTACGCACCTTGGGGGCGAGCCACCAGCACCGTCAATCGTGGAAAAGCGTGCGGCAGGCACGTTAACCTAATTGCGAACACGGCGGCCAGGAGCCAGCAAAACTGCGAGGTGCCAGGCATGATAGGTGCGTGAGTGCAGACGAACTCGAGAATTACGAGACTGATTTAGAGCTGGAGCTCTACCGTGAATACCGCGATGTGGTCGCCGTATTTAATTACGTTGTCGAAACGGAACGGCGGTTTTACCTCGCTAACGAAGTCGACGTGCGACCGCGTAGCGCCGGCGGCGATATCTTCTTCGAACTCACCCTCACCGACGCGTGGGTGTGGGATATTTACCGCTCCGCGCGTTTTGTCTCCCAAGTCACCGTGATGACATTCAAAGATGTGAATATCGAAAAACTCACAAAGCCCGATATGACACTCTAGGCTCCTTGGCGAGGTGCAGCGCAATGCGGCTATGGCACGCTAGAGATGTGAACCTCGCTGACTATCATGCCTATCTGCGCGATCAGCGCGGCTTGGCTGCACACACCCAACGCGCATATCTTGCCGATGTGCGCACTCTGCTCGGTGCGCTCCATGGCGAGGAGGGGAGCGATCTGAGGCAGGCGGATCTTGGAGACCTCCTGGAGGCAATCACCACGCGCACCTTGCGCACCCACTTGGCGGATCTGGCCGCGCGCGGCCACAAGCGTGCCTCCCTGGCTCGCCACAGTGCGGCACTGCGCCACTTTTTCAGCTGGGCCCATCACGTTGGACTGGTAGAAACCAATCCGGCGGCACGCCTGCAAGCCCCCCGAGCCGACGTCACGCTGCCCACGGTACTGCGCGTGGATGAAGTGGCGCGGCTCCTGGAATGCGCTGAAAGTGAAGCCGCGACCGGCGAGCCGATCGCGGTGAGAGACTTGGCAATTTTCGAACTCATGTACGCGTCGGGATTACGGATTAGCGAAGTGTGTGCGCTCCAGCAGGGCGCGATCGATTTTGACCGTGCGGTCGTGCGAGTGAGGGGCAAGGGGAATAAAACCCGGATCGTACCGATCGGCAAACCGGCACTGGAAGCAATCCAACGTTGGCAAGCCTGCCGCGCCGAGGTGGTCAAGGGTGAGCGTGATGAACTGTTCGTTGGGGTACGCGGGGGCAGACTTGATCCGCGTACGATTCGGGCGGCACTACACCGGTTGGCAGCACGCGCCGGGGTACGAGATATCGCACCGCACGCACTACGACACTCGGCCGCAACACACGTGTTAGACGGGGGAGCGGACTTACGCTCGGTCCAAGAACTGTTGGGTCACTCATCTTTATCCACCACCCAGCGTTACACCCACGTCACCCAAGAGCGACTGCGCGCCGCATTTAACCAGGCCCATCCGCGCGCATAGCGGTACTTGGAACCAAGCGGTAGCGTGGCGGGAAGAGTAGCCACAGCGGATCGAAATAATGGACGGATGCGCCATGGCCGCATTTCGCGCCCCAGTGTAAGACCGAGCGCTCCTCGCTATGGCCGCCAACCAGCGTGCCAATCATCGTGCCGGCAGTCAGCTCCATCCCGACACTTACCGCCGGTTTCACGGGAAGATAGGTGGTGCGAAATCCACCGGAATGGGTGATGGATACGACCGGAACATGGGCAACCTCCCCCGCAAATGTGACGGTACCTGCCCCTGCCGCATACACCGGTGCGCCCACATCGACAGCGAGATCAACGCCGCGGTGGCCCGCACCCCACGGTGAGGCGGGCGCTTGGAAAGTACGCTCCACTTCGGTAGGTGTACGGGTTGGCCACATAAAGGAGGTCGCAGCTGGCGGCGGGAGCGGGGTGATCGCTGTGGCAGGAATCCGCACGGCAATCATCGCCACGAGGCAAAGGCCAATCCAGATACTCCTCGAGATATGACAGATACGAGAGCGCATAACCGCCAGTATCGTCCCGCGCATCGCGCACATCCGCCAGTGTGTGGATGGCGCCGTCGAATACGGATGTGGGGAAGATCGCCATGCGCTGCCACGATGGTAGTTTGCG
>JAUNVN010000062.1 GCA_030537655.1 Bowdeniella nasicola
GGCGTTTATCGATTTACGCGATGCCACCGGCATTTGCCAGGTGGTGGTGCGGGAAGAGGTTGCCCACCAGTTGCGCGCCGAATTTGTTTTGCAAATCACCGGGGTGGTCTCTGCTCGCCCAGAAGGTAATGAAAATCCCGATATTGCCACCGGTGCTATTGAAGTGATGGCCGATGAGGTCACCATCCTCAACTCCTGCGCCCCGCTGCCCTTCCAAGTTTCCGATCACGCGGAAGATTCCGGTCACGTTGGTGAAGAGGCACGCTTGAAATACCGCTATGTGGATTTACGTCGCAGCGGTCCGCAAGCAGCAATGCGGTTACGTTCACGAGTGAACCGTGCGGCCCGCAACGTGTTGGACCGCCATGATTTTGTTGAAGTGGAAACCCCAACGTTAACTCGTTCAACGCCAGAAGGAGCGCGTGATTTCCTCGTCCCAGCGCGTCTTGCCCCCGGATGCTGGTATGCACTGCCACAGAGTCCGCAACTGTTTAAACAGTTGTTAATGGTCGGGGGGATGGAGCGCTATTACCAGTTGGCTCGCTGTTACCGCGATGAAGACTTCCGTGCTGATCGCCAACCTGAATTCACCCAGCTCGACATTGAGATGAGCTTTGTTGAACAAGCCGACGTTATCGCGGTTGCTGAAGATGTGATCCGTGCGATTTGGGCGGAAATCGGTGTGGAGATTGAGACGCCAATCGCACATATGACCTACCGTGATGCGATGGAAAAATACGGGACTGACAAACCCGATTTGCGTTTTGACTTGCAATTAACGGATTTAAGTGAATATTTCGCCGACACCCCTTTCCGCGTTTTCCACGCCCCATATGTCGGCGCCGTCGTCATGCCCGGCGGGGCTAGTCAGCCGCGCCGCCAATTTGACGCGTGGCAAGAGTGGGCGAAACAGCGCGGTGCGCGCGGACTCGCCTATGTGACAGTGCAGCCCGATGGAAGTCTTGGCGGTCCGGTAGCAAAGAATATTTCCGATACCGAACGCGCCGGACTTGCTGACGCGGTTGGCGCACAGCCCGGCGATGCGATCTTCTTCGCTGCTGGTAAACCCAGTGAGGCGCGCGCCCTTTTAGGCGCTGCCCGATTGGAGATTGGCAAACGCTGCGAGCTGATTGATGACGATGCGTGGTCATTCGTGTGGGTTGTTGACGCGCCGCTATTTAAACCGGCCGGCGAAGATGACGATGTGGATTTGGGTCATTCCGCCTGGACGGCCGTCCACCACGCTTTTACTTCACCAAAACCCGAATGGATGGAGCGTTTCGATACCGAACCGGAAGCAGCCCTGGCATCCGCCTACGACATTGTCTGCAATGGCAACGAAATCGGCGGTGGCTCGATCCGTATTCATCGCCGTGACATCCAACAGCGGGTCTTTAACGTCATGGGGATCAGCGATGCTGAAGCCCAAGAAAAATTCGGATTCCTGTTGGAAGCCTTCTCCTATGGTGCCCCGCCCCACGGGGGAATCGCCTTTGGGTGGGATCGCATCATCTCGTTGCTAACCAAGAGCAACTCGATTCGCGAAGTGATCGCCTTTCCAAAAACCGGGGGCGGTTTCGATCCGCTCACCCAAGCACCCACAGCCATTACTGCCGAACAGCGGAAAGAAGCTGGCGTGGATGCAAAACCGGAAGCCGATGAGCAAAACGAACGCTGAGATACTCCAGGCCGCTTGCACTGACGTGGCGATGATCCGAGCACAGGGTCATCAATTCGTCGGTGCGAGCGCCTGGTATCATGCGCCAGATTCCTATCTGGTCGCTGATCGTCAGCGCGGCAACGCCATCGTCGTGGGACGCCATGCTGCCGACCTCCTGGCTTGCCACCTCGATGAGGCGATCACATTCGTGCGCGCCGAGCCGGCCACCCCCGATACGGCAGGGGCCATCTTGACTGCCCGCGGATTTGAGCTGTTGGGCGACTGGGTGTGGATGTATAGCGATACGCCACCACCACCGCAACCGGGCGAAAGCAACGTCACCGTGATGGATCTACCTCCAGCCGAGCGCCTTAGTGTCCAAGCGCGGTGTAATCCCGATACCCATGTTGCCGCTGATGATGACACCTGGCAGTGGTGGGGGTATAACCATCGCGAAGCCGGATGGGTGGGGCTGTGTGCCGCAGAGAAGCTCCCTGCGCGCAGCGATCGTCGCTATTGCCGCGGCGCAGGCGTGAGCCTGGCAGGTTTGGGCGTTGACCCGCAGTTTCGCCGCAGCGGGATCGGCTCGGCTTTAATGGCCGCGGTCACCCGCCACTATCTCACCATCGCACCGGTGGTCCACTATGGGGTGTGGCTCACCAATACGCCCGCGCTGCGCGCCTACAGGCTTTTAGGGGTATGCGATGGGCAACTGGTGCGCGGGTGGCGGAAACCCGCGGCTGCCGCCAGCCGGCTACCATAGGGGTATGGCCCGCTTTTTTGAGATGCATCCGGTAACCCCCCAGGCACGCTATCTGAAACAGATCGCCGATATTTTGGCTGCCGACGGGGTGATTGCCTACCCCACAGACTCCGGCTATGCCTTGGGATGCAAACTGGGAAATAAATCGGGATTGGATCGGATCCGCCAGATACGACAGCTTACGAAACGCCACCACTTCACGCTCGTGTGCGCAAACTTTGCGCAACTGGGCAAGCTCGTCATCGTCAACAATCCGTCCTACCGGCTGATTAAACGTCTCACCCCTGGTCCATTTACTTTCATTTTGCCGGGAACGAAAGAAGTTCCCCGCATGACGCTCAACCCGAAGAAAAATACGGTGGGTGCGCGTATTCCCGACCATGTCATTGCTCAAGAAATCCTCGCTGCGCACGGCGCCGCGCTGCTATCCTCCACCCTCATACCTCCAGCGGAGGACGAACCGATGACTGAGGCTTGGCAGATTGATCAGCAATACGGCCACCTCCTTGACGCGATCGTTTCCGGACCGGTGACGATGCCAGAACCCACGACGGTCGTGGATTTAACCGGCCGTGATGTCGTCATCCTGCGCCAAGGGGCAGGGCAGCTGGACTGAGCGTGAAGATGCCCGATCATTTAGGCTGGAGAGGTGAATAGTATGCAACCACCGTTGATCGTCACCGCGCAGGATGAAGAAGGGTTTCCGATCCCGGAGGAACTTACCGGCCACGGACCTGCCCGCGTCATTGCGATGTGCAACCAAAAGGGTGGTGTCGGCAAAACTACGACGACGATCAATCTGGGAGCGGCCCTGGCAGAATACGGTCGCAAAGTGTTGATCGTTGACTTTGATCCGCAAGGTGCTGCCAGTGCGGGCCTTGGGATCCATGCGCACGAACTTGACGAAACCATCTATACCCAACTGATGGCAATGGAACCTGACGTGCGTGCAATTATTCACCACACCAAACTGCCGCTCCTTGATGTCGTACCGGCCAATATTGACCTGTCGGCTGCCGAGGTACAACTGGTCAACGAGGTTGCACGCGAACAGGCACTCGCCCGCGTGCTCGCGCCGGTGATGGATGACTATGACGTCATCATTATTGACTGCCAGCCGTCCCTGGGATTGTTAACCGTCAATGCCCTCACTGCCGCGCACGGTGTGCTCATCCCGCTCGAAGCAGAGTTCTTCGCGCTGCGCGGGGTCGCACTGCTGGTCGAAACAATCAATAAGGTCCGTTCGCGCCTAAATCCGCGACTGAAGATTGACGGCATTATTGCCACAATGGTCGATATGCGCACGCTCCATACCCGCGAGGTTCTCGAGCGGGTTGCCGAAGCCTTTGGTGATCAACTCTTTGACACCACGATCTCCCGGACCGTGCGCTTTCCTGACGCCTCGGTTGCCGCCGAGCCGATCACGACCCACGCGCCGAAACATCCCGGGGCGCTGGCTTATCGTCGGCTCGCTCGCGAACTCGTTGCTCGTGGCGGCGCACCCTAACATGACAGGTTTGCCACCGGCACAACTGGGGGATTCGCCCGGCGAATTTCGTGTTGAGCTCGACAATTTTTCCGGACCGTTCGATCTGTTACTTCAACTGATCGCCAAACACCGTTTGGACATTACCGAGGTGGCGCTTGCTGCGGTAACCGACGAATTTTTAGCATACGCCCACACCCAACAGTGGGAGCTGTCAGAAGCCAGCCAGTTCCTCGTTGTTGCCGCAACTTTGCTTGACTTGAAGGCCTACCGGTTATTGCCGCGCGATCCCGGTAGTGACGATTTCGATCTCGATGTACTTGAAGCCCGTGACCTCCTGTTTGCCAGGCTGTTGCAATATCGGGCCTATAAGGAAGTCGCCGGCGATTTCGCCGATGCATTTGCTACGACCGCGGCTACTCGGGCACGTGCGGTGGCGATGGAACCACAGTTTGCCCAGTTGCTACCGGAGTTGATTTGGTCGATCGGGCCGAGTGAACTTGCTGCTATCGCAGCTGGTGCTTTTACCCGTACCCCACCACACGTCCATGTCGACCATTTACATCACCCGCGGATTTCAGTGCCCGAGCAGGCAAAAATTTTGGTTGCCAAACTCCAACACACCAAGATGGCAACCTTCGCGCAGTTGATTGCCGATGCGCCCGGCGCGCCCGTGGTTGTCGCCCGTTTTCTCGCACTTCTTGAGCTGTATCGTGATCATCTGGTCGATTTTCGCCAAGATGATGCACTCGCGAGCTTACACGTGGTGTTTCGCGGTGATGAGCACACCCGCGTGGAGTTGCAAGACGAATACGACAAGGATCCTTCATGACTCAGCCCACCACCGATGATGTTAATCCCCGTGACCATCTGCCGGCTTTAGAGGCAGTGTTGATGGTTGCCGAAGCTCCCGTTCCCGAAGCGGAACTTGCTCGTGCGATCGGGGTGTCCATCCCGCAGGTTGGCGAGCTCCTAGAAGAATTAGCTGCTGATTATCAAGGACTTGGGGCCGGACGGATGCGAGGCTTTCGGCTGTTACATCGCGGTGGGGGATGGCGCGTGTATTCGGCACCAGAATTTCATGACACCGTGGCACGGGTGGTGCTTGCTGGACAAACACAACGACTCACACACGCCGCATTGGAAACTTTGGCAGTAATTGCCTACCGTCAACCGGTCACCCGCGGTGCGATCAGTGCGGTGCGCGGGGTGAATGTCGACTCGGTCGTGCGCACGCTGCTTGCCCGCGGACTGATCGCTGAGGCTGGTGCGGAAGATTCCGGAGCGATCACCTACCGCACAACGACCGAGTTTTTAGAAAAAATGGGGTTAAATAGCCTCGATGAGCTTCCGCCGTTAGCACCCTATCTGCCGGCGGGGTGGCAAGCAGAGATGAAGGACGAAGATGAGTGAACAGCGGCTGCAAAAAGTGATGGCCCATGCCGGGGTTGCATCGCGACGTGTATGTGAACAGATGATTACTGCCGGGCGGGTGAAAGTCAACGGCAGGATCCAAACGCGGCTGGGTTCACGGGTGGGGCCCGATGATGTCATCCATGTTGATGATCGACGGATTTTTACCGATGAGGACACCCACCTGACCGTGATGTTCCATAAACCCGAAGGGGTTGTCTCCACAATGGACGACCCGGAAGGTCGCCCGACTGTGCGGGATTATATCGGCCATTACGATACGCGCCTGTATCACGTCGGTCGGTTAGATATCGGTACGGAAGGATTGTTGTTACTTACCAATGATGGCGAACTTGCCCACCGACTCACTCACCCGTCTTGGCAGGTAAAAAAGACCTATATCGCCACGGTACGGGGGAAAATGCCGCGCGGTTTGGCACGTAAAATGCGCACCGGGATTGAACTTGACGACGGGATAGCCTCAGCTGATCAGTTCACAATTTTGGAAGCCACCAGTGACATCTCGCTGGTGCGCCTTTCAATCCATATGGGACGTAACCGCGTGGTACGACGAATGTTAGAAGCCGCAGGCTATCCGGTCATCCGTCTGGTACGTACCGAGGTGGGACCGATCAGCCTCGGTGAGATGCGTCCGGGGAAATCACGGCCGCTGAACTCGAAGGAACTCGGCGAACTGATGCATCTGGTCGACCTATGATTGTCGTGATTATTGGCGCTGGTCTGCTCGGCGCTTCTCTTGGTTTAGCCCTTGGTGAACGCGGTGATGAGGTCTATCTGGCTGATACCTCACCGCTATCGCTTTCACTGGCCTGCGGGTTGGGTGCCGGACGGGCAGTTAGTGAGCTGGATGAACACACCGCTCCAGACCTCGTGATTGTCGCGACTCCACCCGATGTTACGGCGAGTGTTGCCGCCCGGCAGTTGCAACGCTGGCCCGAAGCGATTGTGATGGACGTCGCCAGTGTGAAAGGCCCGATTATGCGCACACTTGCCAGCAACGTAGGCGCATGCGACCTCACACGATTTGTCGGTGCGCATCCGATGGCAGGGAAAGAAAAATCAGGGGCACCCAACGCCGATGGAGAATTATTTTTGGGGCGCCCCTTTGTGGTGGTGCCCACCGAGTCGACAACCAAACTCGCGATCGACACGGTGAATCAACTCGCGATTGATATTGGCGCAATGCCGGTGCAAATGGATGCAGCCCTTCACGATGATGCGGTCGCCGCTATCTCTCACCTGCCACAACTGATGAGTTCTCTATTGGCGTCCCAACTGCTTGACGTCCCCGAAGCTGCCCTGACCCTCGCCGGCCAAGGACTGCGAGACACCACCCGGATAGCAGCCTCCGATCCGCTACTGTGGGCGGCGATTTTATCATCGAATGCTGCCCCCTTGCGCCCCCATGTTGCGCGTATCCGTGAGGCCCTGACCGAGGTGCTCTCCGCTCTCGATGCTTGCGAGGACGACACGTATCCACCTGCTGCAATCGCGAAGTTGGCACGTACGATCGAATACGGTGCGGCCGGGGTAGCGAAAATTCCCGGAAAGCACGGGGGTAAGGCCCGCACCTATGCGACGATCGTTGTCTATGTGCCCGACCGCCCCGGACAGTTAGCCAGGCTGTTTGTCGATATCGGTGAGGCGGGGGTCAATATTGAAGATGTCCGCCTCGAACATGCCGCCGGTGCGAAAATGGGCTTGGCAACTATCAGCGTTAACCCCAACCAGCGTGATCTGGTCGTGGAATATCTCAGCGAACGGAATTGGAGTGTGGTGGCTTCGTGATTATTGCAATCGATGGCCCCTCAGGGTCGGGTAAGTCGACGATCGCACGCACCCTGGCGGAACAACGCAACTGGGCATATTTGGATACGGGCGCGATGTATCGTGCCGCCACATGGTATCTACTCCAGCACGGTATCGACCTTGATGACCAAACGGCAGTTGCCAAGGCAGTTGCGTCGATGGACCTGGTGATGGTTACCGATGCCACCGACCCACGCTTTATCGCTGCTGGCACCGATGTGACCGAAGTGGTGCACAGCGCTGAGATTTCACGGGTCGTGTCGAAAGTCGCAACGAACTTAGCGGTGCGCGCGACGATGAAATCGTGGCAACAAGCCATTATCGCAGCCCACGCAGATCCTGGGATCGTGGCTGAAGGACGCGATATCACCACGGTCGTGGCGCCCAATGCGGATGTGAGGATTCTCCTGACCGCATCAACCCAAGCTCGTCTCGCTAGGCGGGCAAAACAGCGTCACGGCCACGCCAACGCTGCAACATTGGCGGCAACAACTGATGAGGTGGTACGTCGAGATCAACAAGACGGTACCGTTTCGAACTTCACCACCGCAGCCAACGGAGTGGTCACCATTGATTCGTCAACATTAACAATTGCACAAACCCTCGCGGCCGTCAGCGCCGAGATCGCGAAAGTTCAACAATGACAGCGCACCAAATTCGCCGCGGTGGCCCACGCTGGTCACGCCCGATCGGCTGGATGATGGACCACCTGTGGTGGAATACCACGGTGGTAGGTACCCACCACATTCCCGCTTTTGGAGCGGCACTCATTGCCGCTAATCACGTCGGCATTATGGATGGTCCGGTTGTCCACGGCGCCTTGCCACGCGGTTCACATTTCATGGTGAAACAGGAATTTTTTGATTCCCCGCTCGGCTTTTTGATGCGCTGGTCGGGACAGATTCCCGTTGACCGCCAAGCGGGAAGTGCCTCCCTGCGCCACGCCTTAACGCTACTCAACGAGGGACGTGTCGTGGGGATCTTCCCAGAAGGTACCCGGGGGCGAGGTACCGTTCAGACCGTTCATCCCGGAGTTGCATGGCTGGCGATCCGCTCGGGAGCGCCGCTAATTCCCACCGCTGTTCTCGGAACCCGTAAGCGCGGAGATCAACGCTCCCATATCCCCAAATTTCGCGCAAAACTTCACGTTGAATTCGGTCCGCCACTGCTTATCGATACCGAAGGGCTCAAAGGACGCGCCGCAACACAGCGAGCAATCTCTGAGATTAGTGCCACCCTGAGTGCACATATTGCCGCCGTATCGAAACGAACCGGTATTGCACTGCCAAACTGATCGATACCTCCTGCCCCTACAATGGGGGAGTGATGGACAGCCCTGATACAGAACACCTCCGTGCCCAGGCCCTTGCTGCGGAGCTTGCGGAGTTTGAACTTGACGATACCGACCGCGAACTTATCGCCGGCGGTGAACTGAGCGCCGAGCAGTCGCGAGCCGGATGGCCCGTGGTTGCGGTAATTGGCCGACCAAACGTCGGTAAGTCCAC
>JAUNVN010000063.1 GCA_030537655.1 Bowdeniella nasicola
AGATCCGGCTGGTGCCTACGATAACGGCTCATTTGCGGTGGGCGTTAACGTCTATGGACTACTGTTCTCCGCGCCGGTTGGCAGTGCAAATGTGGAACCCGATTTAGCTGAGTCGGGTGAATTTACCAGCCCAACCGAGTTCACGGTGCAGCTGAAAGACGACCTGAAATTTGCCAATGGTAACGACCTGACCTCCTCCGATGTGAAATTCTCCTTCGATCGGCTCTTTACCATTAATGATTCCAACGGACCGATGACACTGCTGGCGAATCTGGATCATATTGACACTCCGGATGAGCGCACTGTCGTCTTTCACTTAACAGAACCACATGATCAGGTCTTCACCCAGGCGCTGTCCTCACCGGCCGGGTTGATTGTCGATGAGGAGGTCTTTGCCGCCGATGCGCTCACCGATGCGCAAACGATCGTTGATGGTCGGGCTTTTGCTGGACAGTACGAAATTGAGCATTTTGAATTGAATAACCTGGTGCGCTATGTTCCCAACGCCAACTACGGTGGAGCACGCGGACAGGTGGAGAACTCGGGTGTGAATGTCACCTACTATGCTGAGCCAGCGAATATGAAACTCGATATCCAACAGGGCAATATCGATGTGGCCTACCGGTCGCTGTCAGCAACCGATATTGCCGATCTGAAGGAACACGACGATGTGGAGGTAATCGAAGGCCCCGGCGGGGAAATTCGCTACCTCGTGTTCAACTTCGATACCCAACCCTTTGGCGCCGCCCAGGCCGATGCCGACCCGGAAAAGGCGCTTGCGGTACGTGCGGCAATAGCCGATATTCTCGACCGCGATGCCCTTGCCTCACAGGTATATAAGGACACCTACGCACCGCTGTACTCCTTCGTACCTACAGGACTCGACGGGGCAGCAACGCCACTGAAAGACGCCTATGGCGACGGCGCAGGTGGTCCGGATGTTGCTCGAGCCAAACAGCGGTTAGCCGATGCGCAAATCGACACACCGGTTACCTTGCACCTGCAATATTCCCCCGAACATTACGGTCCGCAGTCCGGTGACGAGTACGCGATGATTAAGTCGCAGTTGGAAGCTGATGGGCTCTTCAGTGTCGATTTGCAGTCCACCGAATGGGTGCAATATGCCAAAGAGCGAGCAGAAGATGTCTATCCGGCCTACCAGTTGGGGTGGTTCCCGAGCTACTCCGATGCGGATAACTATCTGACCCCATTTTTCCGCAACGATAATTTCCTTGCCAACCACTATCGTGATGACGATATTGACGCGATGATTCGCAAGCAGGCAAGCGAAACTGACGCGCAGGCACGCATTGCGCTGACCGAACAGATCCAAACCGAAGTAGCCAAGGCACTGCCAACCCTGCCGTATCTGCAAGGACGGCAACTTGCGGTGGTCCAGCGTGGAGTCGACGGGGTGAATTTGGATCCGTCCAATAAGTTCTTCTATGCGACCTTGACCAAGACGGATACCAAGTAGCGTCCAGGCGGGATGATGGCCTGTATTTGGCGATCATCCCGCCATACCTGCTTCATTACAAGTCAGTAACAGTTTTTGCGATTGAAGGGAAGAGGCTTACAGATTTTCTCACGATCTGTCTGAGGTTGTTGTCTTGCAGATCACACAGGTAGATTTGGCGTTCGTATGCAGCTCCCGCTGCATAGGGCAGCAGCCATCCGGCTTCTCGCCACCATGACCGCCATGGTCGAACAATGGGAGGACCCATGAAGCATCATGCGAAATTAATGAAAACCGCAGCGCTTGGCGCTGCTGCAGCGCTTGCTTTGAGCGCTTGCGCTACCAAGTCTGATGGCGATGGTGGCGGCTCCGGGAGCGAAGGTGGTGCAACTGGCGAGAATGTCGTGATCGGCACGACCGATAAGATCACCAGTTTGGACCCTGCTGGCGCCTATGACAATGGCTCATTTGCCGTGGCAGTAAACGTGTACGGCTTCTTGTTCTCCGCTCCCGCAGGCGGGTCCGCGATGGAACCGGATCTCGCTGAATCCGGCGAGTTCACGTCCCCAACTGAATTTACGGTGACACTGAAAGACGGCCTGAAGTTCGCCAACGGCAATGACTTGACGGCCTCTGATGTGAAGTTCTCCTTTGACCGGATGCTCGCGATTGACGACCCGAACGGGCCGGCCTCGCTGCTCTATAACCTCGAAGAAACCGAGGCCAAGGATGACACGACCGTCGTCTTCCACCTGAAGGAAGCTAACGACCAGGTATTCAAGCAGATCCTGTCCTCACCTGCCGGACCGATCCTCGATGAGGAAACCTTTAGCGCCGATGCGCTGACCGAACCGCAAGATATTGTCGCCGGTGGCGGGTTTGCCGGACAGTACGAAATTGAGAAATTCGACCTGAATAACCTCGTGCAGTACAAGCCGAACGAGAATTACGCCGGCTCGCACGGTGAGGTGGCCAACGGTGGCGTGAACGTGAAGTACTACGCCGATTCGTCCAACCTGAAACTCGATATCCAGCAGGGCAATATTGACGTGGCCTACCGGTCGCTGTCAGCAACCGATATTGAAGACCTGTCTGGAAATGATGCAGTTGAGGTCGTCAAGGGCCCAGGTGGCGAAATCCGCTACATTGTCTTTAACTTCAACACCCAGCCATTTGGTGCCGCCCAGGGTGATGCCGATCCCGAAAAGGCACGTGCGGTCCGCCAAGCAATGGCCGATCTACTCGACCGTGAAGCACTGAGTGAACAGGTCTATAAAGGCACCTACACCCCGCTGTACTCCTACGTCCCCGCCGGTCTGGAAGCCAGCATCGAGCCACTGAAGGAAATGTATGGCGATGGTAATGGTGGACCCGATGCGGAAAGCGCGAAACAGCGGCTTGCCGATGCGGGTATTGACACCCCGGTGGAGCTGAAACTGCAGTACTCACCGGACCACTATGGTCCCTCATCTGGCGATGAGTACACGATGATTAAGTCGCAGCTGGAAGCTGATGGTCTCTTCAGTGTTGACCTGCAGTCCACCGAATGGGTGCAATATGCCAAGGACCGCAGTGCGGATGTCTACCCGGTCTACCAGCTGGGCTGGTTCCCGGATTACTCCGATGCGGATAACTACCTGACCCCGTTCTTCATCGACGATAACTTCTTGGTTAACCACTACCAAGATGACGAGGTCAACGACATGATCCTTGCCTCAGCTGTTGAAGGTGATGATGGCAAGCGCACCGAGTTGCTGAAAGATATTCAGCGCGCGGTTGCCGAGGATCTCTCCACCCTGCCCTACCTGCAGGGAACCCAGCTAGCCGTGGTGAAACAGGGTGTTGACGGGGTAAACCTGGATGCGTCCTTCAAGTTCTACTACGCACCGCTAACCAAATAGGCACCCCTCGCTATGACCGATGCAAATCAGCGAGTCGAACCGGTCGGGGAGCAATCCTCGGCCGGTTCGGCCGATGCAGCGCAAAATGCACCCGGGTCGAACACACCGCTGACCCCAAAGCAGCAAGACGAAACCAAGGCGGCAACGGGGATTTCCCTATGGCGCTATATTTTGATCCGCGCCCTGTTGATTATTCCCACCGTGTTGATCCTGGTGACACTTGTTTTCTTACTGATGCGGATGACCGGTGACCCGATCACCGCGGCGCTTGGCGGGCGACTCACGCCCGACCAGCTGGCCGAACGGATCCACGAATCGGGCTATGATCGACCGTTGATCGTGCAGTACGGCGAGTATCTTGCCGGGATTTTTACCGGTGATTTCGGCACCTCACTATCCGATAACCGCCCCGTGGTCGAAATGCTGGGCCAGTTCGGTACCGCAACGCTTGAGCTGACGCTCTATGCGCTCGTGGTGGCCTTCATTGTCGGGGTGCCGCTGGGAATGGTCGCCGCTTCCAAACGTGACCGACTGCCCGATGCGGTGCTGCGGATCTTCGCGATCCTGTGCTATGCCACCCCGGTGTTCTTCGCTGGCCTGGTATTAAAACTTGTCTTTTCGGTGTGGATTCCCATCCTGCCCGTGTCAGGACGCACCACCACCAGTACCGAGATTGCCCTGTCTGACCTGGTAACGCGCACGGGCATTAACTTTATTGATGCCCTGCGCCTGGGTGATATGGCAGTGCTGCAAGATGTGATTGCCCACGCGATCTTGCCGGCACTGGCCTTGGGGTTACTGACCGCGGGGGTGTTCCTACGGTTGGTACGCACCAATATGATTGGCACCCTTACCACGAATTACGTCTCGGCCGCACGCTCGCGCGGCGTCGGGCGCCGCCGGTTGGTTAACCGGCATGCCTTCCGTCCCGCGCTTATCCCGATCATTACCGTGATGGGGATGCAAATCGCAATGCTGCTCGCCGGCGCGGTGCTGACCGAAACCACATTTGAATGGAAGGGTTTGGGATTCCAACTCAGTCAATATCTCATCGCACGTGACTTCGTTGCCGTTCAGGGCATCGTCATTATGCTCGCGGTGATCGTGGCGGTGACGAACTTTATCGTCGATATTCTCGCCGCGTTAATCGACCCGAGGGTGAGGTACTAACCATGAGTGCAACAACGACAATGGACCGCCGCAAACAACGACGCTTTCCGCTGGCGGCAACAATCAAACGTGCCACCGGGTGGCAACGCTTCATGTTGGTGACCGGGCTGATTATTGTTGGGCTGTTCCTCTTTACCGCAATCCTCGCTCCGGTGCTTGCACCATATGGCTATGCACAAACGGGTGATGCAGCCGGTGCCTTCGGAAGCCAACAAGCTCCCAATGACCGCAATTTGCTGGGCACCACCGTTTCCGGTTTTGATGTGCTCTCACGCGTGATTTGGGGAACCCAAACCGCATTGCTCGTGATTATCGTCGCGGTGTTTGCCTCGCTGATCATCGGGGTGCTTATCGGGCTGATCTCCGGATATATCGGCGGGTGGCTTGACCGGATTGTGGTTGTGGTCGCCGATGCGATTTACGCTTTCCCTTCGTTGCTGCTCGCCATTGTGATGTCGATTGTCATCTCGGGTGGCAACTCCTCCCTGTGGGGCGGGGTACTGGCAGCAGCGCTGTCAATTACCGTGGTTTTTATCCCGCAGTATTTCCGTGTGGTCCGCTCCGAAGTGGTGCGGGTGAAAAATGAACCGTTTGTTGAAGCCGCAAAAGTGATCGGTGCGAAACATTCACGGATCATGTTTCGGCACGTATTGCGAAACTCCATTCGCACCCTGCCGGTGATTATTACGCTCAATGCCTCCGAATCGATCCTCACCCTAGCGGGACTGGGATTCCTCGGATTTGGTATTGAACCGACTCAGGCAGCTGAACTCGGCTACGATCTGCACCGCTCCATTAATGACGTCACCTCCGGAATTTGGTGGACTGCCATCTTCCCGGGTGTTGCGATCGTGCTGATCGTCTTGGGGGTCACACTCGTGGGTGAGTCCCTCAACGATCTTGCTGACCCGCGCCTGCGCGGCCGGGTTGCCGCTGCGGTTGCCGGGGGAGCACAGGCAACTGACGTGGTCGAAGAAACCAATGACAACCCCGATGAGGACCTGCCATGAGCACTTCTGAACCCATGACAACCGACCGTTATCAGGTCGATGGAGCACCGGTCGCGCAGGTAGAAAACCTCTCGGTTGCCTTCGCCACCGACGCCGGCGCCGTGCAGGCGGTGCGCGGCATCAGCCTGGATGTGCGCCCTGGAGAAGTCCTCGCGGTGGTGGGTGAGTCCGGATCGGGTAAATCTGTCACTGCCAATGCGCTCCTTGGCCTATTGCCTGAAACAGCGACAATTGACGGCTCGGTCATTGTTGGGGCCGGCGATGATGCGCTCACCGTGACCAGTGCAAGCCGGCGACAGTTGCGCGCTATGCGCGGGCTGAAAGCTGCGATGGTATTTCAAGAGCCATCAACCGCGCTCAACCCGGTGTATACGGTGGCGTGGCAAATGGCGGAAATTTACCGCGCACACCGCGCTGAACTGCTCGCTCGCGGGTGGAGCAAAGATGATTTCAGTAAAAAAGCCATGCGGGCGCGTTCGATTGAGCTATTGGAAAAAGTCGGTATTCCCGATCCGCACGAACGGGTGGACTACTACGCTCACCAGTTCTCCGGTGGACAAAAACAGCGCATCATTATCGCAATGGCGCTGGCGCTCAATCCGGGATTGATTATTGCCGATGAACCCACCACCGCACTCGATGTGACCGTGCAAGCCGAGATTCTCGAATTGCTGCGTCACTGCCGTGACGAGTTTGGTGCCTCCATCGTGCTGATTACGCACAATATGGGGGTCGTTGCAGATCTGGCGGATCGGGTTGCGGTGATGTTCCGCGGTGAGATCGTCGAACAGGCACCGGTTGCCGACCTCTTTGCCAATCCGCACCACGAATATACCCGCGCCCTGCTCGGTGCGGTGCCGCGGATTGGAAAACGCGAGAAAGCAGCCTTTGATCCCACCGCCAGCACCCAGGTGCGCCAGCCCGGTGAGCTCGCAACTGAACTGGCCACCAGGCCGATTGCAGTAGAAGCAAAAGATCTGGAAGTGCGCTACGAGGGACGCTTCGGACAGCCCGGATTCCTTGCCGTGCACGACGCCTCCTTTAGTGTTCACGCTGGCGAAGTTGTAGGGCTGGTCGGCGAATCCGGCTCGGGGAAAACTACGACAGCGCGTGCAGTTGCAGGTCTTACCCGCGTTACCGGTGGTTCACTTACCGTCTTGGGTGCTGAAATGCATGGGATGAAAGAAAAAGAGTTCCGTCCCATTCGCCAACGGATCGGCTATGTATTCCAGGACCCTGCGGCATCCTTTAACCCGCTGATGACCATTGGCGAGTGTATTGCCGAACCGTTAATTGTGCACGGCCATGCGGCTAATGCCGAGGCGGCCCGCCCGCGGGTGAATGAACTACTCGACGCCGTCGAGTTGGCATCCACCTATGCGGACCGCTATCCGCACGAACTCTCCGGTGGCCAACGCCAACGTGCCTCGTTGGCACGCGGCATCGCCATTAACCCAGAGTTGCTCATTGCTGATGAGCCGACCTCAGCGTTGGATGTGTCCGTGCAGGCCACCGTGTTGGATCTGTTTTTAGATCTGCAACACGAATTTGGGTTCGCCTGCCTGTTCATCTCGCACGACCTGGCGGTCATCGATGAAGTCTCGCACTCCATCGTGGTGATGTATCAGGGCACGATCGTTGAACAGGGGGTCGCTCGCGATGTGCTGCAAGCCCCGAAACATCCCTACACCAGGCGGTTACTGGCCGCCCTGCCGGTTCCCGATCCGGCCGAACAGGCGCACCGACGCGAACAGTTTGCCCAGCTGCCAGCATTTACGCTGTAGTCCAACCGGGGTGCCACCTCACTGGTGGCACCCCGGTGTTGGCCTGTGACCACAGCGGGAGCAAAGAGCGTACAGCACGATGCGATGGTGGGGCCTGCCCAGGTGTCAGGGGACATCTGCACCGCGGTGATATCGGGGCCATGTCCCTTATCGGTGCTGCGTTGACAGGGGCATAGACACGCTGGATTCACCTGCCGGGAGTGTCGCTGCACTCTTCGAGATGACATGGCGCGGTGCCTATCTGTGGGAGGGAGGCACCACTAACCCAATAAATCAGGTGGAATTACCTGTGTTTTGAATGCGGCGCATCTTTATGATGGAAAGACCTATCCTTGGACGGAAAGAAGCATGTGATCATGAACAAGCCGATACGCTGGCGCCTATTTGCGGCGCTCTTGTCACCCCTCGCGCTTGCAGGTATCAGTCTCGGTGGGCTGGTACCGACGGCGGCGGCCGATATTGAAGATGCCAACTCCACGCCCGCTAGTGATACAGCATCTCTCGGCATCACTTTATCCGGTACCTTAGTTAATGATGATGACCCCTACCGGGAAGAAAATTTGGCGATGCCCGGTTGGACCTATCTCTGGGATATCACGGTTACTAACGACTCAGAGGGGGGAGAGCCCCCAATGGATGCGGAGAATGTCACTATTACGCATGTCGTGCCACCGGGGTTCAGGAACGTCAATGACTTTCCAGGCGATCTCTTCGAATGTGTGGTCGGTACGCCAGATCCAGTGCTGGGGACCAAAGTCACCTGTGACGCTGACAGCGTGCCCGCTGGTTATTCTGAGACTATTAACGTCGTCTCGATCGTGGAAGATGACGCCACCGGGACGTTTACGAGCGTGGTATCCGCGACCACCACGACACCGCAGGATCCCGACGCTGCAGATGATTTAGGCGATGTCGTGGAGGGGAGCTTTATCGATTGGTATTCGGATTTGGCAGTGACAGCCGAGGCGCTCGGTCCAGCCATTGTCGGAGAAGATTTGCCTATTCGGGTGACGATCACCAACTACGGTCCCGACACCACCAAATACCACGAATTGATAGCTGGCAGTTTTGGCTTTTACTCGGGAGACTTCGTCCCGGACTTTGATAATATGCCACCCAAACTTGACCGCTGTAACCCTAGTGAGATCGATCCCTACCTCTGCTTTGGTGAAGGCTTAGCACCGGGAGAGAGTGTGAGCTTCGATGGGGTTTTCAAGGTCGCATCGGAGGCTGAGGAGCACGGCTACGTTCTCATCAGGTTCAATGTGGCACCGGTTGCGAACGATTCAGATC
>JAUNVN010000064.1 GCA_030537655.1 Bowdeniella nasicola
CGAATCGACAGCCGAGGACGCAGCATATGAAGGGACGAATACGCCCGGTTCGCAATAAACATGTGGAAGGGACGCGCTCGGCGCATCTCGGCTGAAAAGCAAGCCCGCTCGCGAAGGTGGCTGCCGGTGCCAGTAATGCAGTTAGTTGCGTGCCGACCCGCGCCCAGCACCCACATCAACACCACGTGGGCCACACTGGTTTGCACCCGGTCAGTTCGGATCACACAGATGTAAAAATCCTAGACCGGTGACATGCCCAATCACCCCTACCAGATTCGTGAGCTACCAAATGGGACCACTATTGGCAATCTCGGTACCGATCGCGGACACCACATCGTCTTTGGTACACGCCGCGATCCTGGCCAGGGCAGACCAGAAACGAGCGCGATATCGGGCTCGCACCGCATTGACTTTGCATACCGCTAGCGCATATCGACATCCGAGGTAGCACACCCAACCACTCAGGCGTGGATTTCACGTATTCCTCCTTGAATACGCGCGCTGCTCACGCTGGGCCTACCTCACCTGCTGATGGGTGGACACCCCGGTGGAGGTGGTGGCATCTCTTCGGGTGGTGCCCCTTTAAGCACTCGAGTGGCTACGGGTGGTGCGGGCAGAGTTGGACGACCAGTACGATCCTGCTGCGGAAAGCGCGGCGGTGCGGGCAGAGTTGGACGACGCGTAGCATCCACCCGCTCAAAACGTGGCGGAGCCGGCAGGGTTGGACGATGAGCTGCCGCAGCGGGTGGCGGCTGGTCACTGATCGCCGGGATTTCAATCGTGTTCACCAGATCGTCGGAACGCACCGGCGTGCTCCGAACGGCATGGCGGGAAATCCCCGGGTGGCGGCTGGTCGCGAGGATGGGAATGCGCGCAGCGGCGGCAATGCGTTCACGGCGTTTTCGTCGCAGATCAAACACGGCGATGACAACGGCGAGCACGAATGCCGTACCGCTGATCATGCTGCCGCGGCTCAGTCCGACAAGCTGGTAGTGACAGCTGATGGTTCCACTCGAGGTTGGCTGCACGGTAAGGAATCCGACACGATCACTGGTGGTGGCGTTAGTGCAGTGCCACTGCGGTGCATACGTGGTCGTCACTGCGATCGGGTTGCGGGTTTTGGCTTTCAGGCGCATTGCGCTCCCAGAACGCTCGACCTCAACTTCGGTGCGGGTTTTCGCCCAGGCGAATGCGGCTGGCGTCTTGGTGCAGTAGAGCTGGTCAATGGGAACGTCAATTTCGCGTTCAGTACTGAGGACAAACGGCGTGATATGGGAGATCCCGGTGACGATGGTGTCACTGGAGTAGCTGCGTGGCTGATAGCGGCCTACCGCGACGGTAACGCCGCTGGGATGCATCATGAATTGTGGGATATCGGAGCCCTCACAGTGGACTTGCAGGCGGCGAGGCTGATCGGGTTTGAGTGTCAGCGTAAAGGGCTTTTGCTCATTGAGCTGCTTGCCATCGAGGGTGACAAGGCTCGGAGTGGAATACAGCGAAGTTTGGAAGAAGTGTTCGCGCCGCTGCCATACGGTGGTTGGCTTCGCAGGTAGTTCGGCATCCTGGTCGTATTCGTAAGCGAAGGGAACGGCCGGGAGCTGCAGGTGTTGTATTTCGCTGAGGGTTACATCCACCAAGGTGGTGCCACCAAACATGGCCGAAGCGATCAAGTCGGGTGCCATCGCCACCGCATGGCCGTCATCACTGGTGAGCAGGTGCTCCTCTGCTGCCAGGCGTGCTAACTGGGGTGGCATCGCCGTGAGATGGTAGTCAAGGTAGCGCACCCCGGCCAGTGCCCCGAGGTTCGCAGTTGGTCGGGGCGGATGATGCCAGGCGATTGTGTCACTGGGCTGCAGATTGGTGCGCACGTAGTCGACCATCGCCACAGTTTCCGGATCGAGTTTGCTCTCAGATCCCCGCGTTGGGGTGACAATGGTGGCAACCGCGGTAGCTGCCCACAACATGACGGCCGCGACGATCACCACACCAACTGGCTGCCAACGTGCCCCGAGCCGCATCAGCAGGACAACCACAGTTAGGACACCCAGGACAATCGCACTGGGGACCAGCGGGGTGATAGTGCCGTAATTGACCGGCGTCACCCACGAAACTGCCAGCAGCAGTGCGACGGTTGCGCCGATGGCAATAGCGAGGGTGGGCACCTCGCGGCACAGTGGCCGCCATCCGCGTGCGGCAGCGACCAGGAGCGCGAAAATGAGGATGAAGCTTGGCAGATACGTGGTGCTCGCGCTATCAGAGTAGAGGTACCACACCGCACTTGGGGGACTCCACAGCAGACTCACCGCGATGGTGGCAATCAGTGCGAGGAAGGAGAGTTTTTCTCCCCACGAAATACTCTTGGCGACAATAAATGCGATCACGGCGGCAACGGTGATCGCCGAGACGAACAGGTTGGGAGCTTGGGGCATCACTGATGCGCCAGTAAAGACACTGCGAAGCGTTGCAGCCAGGTTCGCCGTTGGAGTTGGTGTCCCCAGGACCGCACGGTTGGCCAGTGCCTGGTGGAATACGGGGAGCACCACAACCGCGGCGGTGCCGATCCCGAGCAGATACGTCGCCAGCGAGCGCACCAAGGTGAGCACTCGGCGTTTGAGGCCGTGCGTCACCAGCGGGCTGCAGGTGTAGGCCAAGGTAAAAAGGAGGCCGGCCAGGGTGATCGGGAGCGCGGCGACAAAGGAGGTCACCCATCCCAGCGCAATGATGACCACCGAGAGGATCATATGGTGGCGCCGGTGCGCCCAGATAGCAACCAGGGCGAACAGCGGCAAGAAGATGAGCGCGTTCAACCACTCCACATGGATGACGCTGCCCGCTTCTAGTACCCATCCGCTGGTCGCGTAGATCACTGCCCACAACCACGAATCTGCCCGCACCTCACCGTGCAGGGCACGTAAAAACGCGACCATCGTTACCGCGGCAGTGGCGATACTTAAGACCGCAATCCACGCGAGTGCCAGCCCGATCTGATCGCGTTCAACAAACCACACGAGCGGCGTAAAAATATTAGACGTGTAGGCGGCCGCATCACCAAGAAAGGGGATACCTAAACCAAGTTCCCAGTTGAATGTCACTGATGAATCGGTGGCGCCGTGCAAAATATCCCACAAGACGGTGTAGGCCACCGTTGTCCGCTCACCGCCTGAGACCGGCGGATGAACCGCGACGTCCAGGGGGGACCGTCCAGTCAAGTGAGCGATCGTCAAGGCACTTGCCAGGCCGCTTATCCAGGTGAAGATCAGTTGTAACCACAGAACAAGACGGCCAGGGGTGGCTGGTTGGGTGCGTTGAAGCTGCGAGGTGGGCATGGGGGGCTCACTTTCGTTGGGGAGCTCACCTGGCTGAATTAATGACAGCTGTTTGTCAGCTTAGACGCTCGTTTTTTATTTTTTTCCAAGCTTGGCGTATTTTATTACATGATTCACATCAGTATTACTGAGGTGCGATGCGGGCAGACATAGCACTCTGGCCCGCAGCGGGGTGCTGCGGGCCAGAGTGCTGCATCGGGGGATTACTCCCATTCAATCGTGCCTGGTGGTTTACTCGTCACATCGAGGACCACGCGGTTCACATCTTCCACTTCGTTGGTGATCCGGTTGGAGATTTTCGCGACCAGATCATAGGGCAGACGAGACCAGTCAGCGGTCATCGCATCTTCACTAGACACCGGTCGCAAGACGATCGGGTGCCCATAGGTACGGGAATCGCCCTGCACGCCCACTGAGCGGACATCGGCGAGCAGTACCACGGGGCACTGCCAAATTTCGCGATCCAACCCCGCTGCTGATAGTTCCTGACGCACAATTCGGTCCGCTGCGCGCAAGATCTGTAACCGCGAACGCGTGACCTCGCCGACGATTCTGATTCCCAAACCAGGTCCCGGGAAGGGTTGACGCCAGACAATTTCAGCCGGCAGATCAAGCTGGAGCCCTACTTGACGCACTTCATCTTTAAACAGGGTTCGCAGCGGTTCAACCAGTTCAAAGGCGAGATCATCGGGCAGACCGCCAACATTGTGGTGGGATTTAATATTTGCCGCGCCATCGCCACCACCACTTTCCACCACGTCTGGATAGAGCGTGCCCTGGACTAAGAATTTCACGTCTTCACCGCTCGTACCGGCGCGCGCCACAATTTCGCGGGCAGCATCTTCAAAGACACGAATGAATTCGTGACCAATAATTTTGCGTTTTTCTTCCGGATCATGCACCCCGGCAAGCGCCGAGAGGAATCGTTTGGAGGCATCAACGGTGATGAGTTCCACCCCGGTGGCGGCAACAAAGTCCCGTTCAACCTGTTCGCGCTCCCCTGCGCGTAACAGCCCGTGGTCAACGAATACGCACGTGAGTTGCTTGCCGACAGCGCGTTGGACCAGCGCAGCCGCAACTGCGGAGTCGACTCCGCCAGAAAGACCGCAAATCACCCGGGCATCACCAACTTGGGCTTGGATAGCCTGCACCTGCTCGGTGATCACCGAAGCGGGAGTCCAGTTGGGTTCCAGCCCGGCGATCGAATGGAGGAAGTTTTCCAGCAGTACCTGCCCACCCGGTGAGTGTTTCACCTCCGGATGCCACTGGACTCCATAAATGCGGCGGTTAGGATCAGCCATCGCACAGCATTCGGTACTTGCCGAGTTGGCGAGCACTTGGAAACCTGCGGGGACGCCAACAACGGCATCACCGTGGGACATCCACACGGGGAAGGTCTGGTCATAGGAGGCGAATAGTGGAGAGTCGGCTGCAGCTGTCACATCGATACGCCCAAACTCCCGTTCACCACGGGCACGAACCTCACCGCCGAGTGCATGAGTGATGACCTGCATGCCATAGCAGATCCCCAAAATGGGAATCCCGGAGTCGAGAAGGTCCGGATCAATTTGGGGAGCGCCGGGGGCGTAGACGGAATTGGGGCCACCCGAAACGATAATGGCACCGGCGTTTTTTGCTTTCGCCTGGGCAGCCGAGAGCGTATGGGGCACAATTTCGGAATACAGCTGTGCTTCACGCACCCGGCGGGCAATGAGTTGGGCATATTGGGCCCCGAAGTCCATCACCAGGACGGGGCGGTTGGGGGTGTGGGACATATTAACTTTCCTCAGGTAACGTTTCCGCCGCGCGGGCCTTAGCAATTGCGGCTGGCAGGTCATTGTGCACCCATCGGCTAGCTCGTGCTTCAACGATGAAGGACATCACCGGAATCACCCCGGCAATGACCATCACGAGTAGGCGACCAAATCCCCACCGCATCGTGGACCACAGGTTAAAGACGGTGACGAGATAAACCACGTAGATCCACCCGTGGATAATCGCAACCCACGAGCCGATGACCGGACGGGCGGTCGTCCAGTTCGTTGGATCATCAGCACCATTTAATTGGAACCCGTATTTCATAACCATTTCAGCCACCAAACACAGCAGCATAATGCCGGTTATTGTGGCGAGAATTTGATACAGCTTCAGCGCTTTACGCGCCTTCACTTCCACGTCAGACATACCCCCACACTATCGTGAATTCTTCCTGACAACCCCCGCACGACAAGCGCGTGACCATCTGGATTGGGGGAAATAATCCCGGACGACGAGCACCCGGGTATGGCGCACCGTCTATGCGCACCTGCCACAGTCGTGGCAAGTCTTTGGCGTCCTATTCGCCGCGTTTAACACTGCGCAATGCCCCGGTGTAGGGAACCCGTCGGGCCTTCGATGGAGCGGCAGCTATATCATCTGCCAATGCAGTATTGCGTGGCGTCTTTGAAGCACGCAAGCGCGCGATAATCTTTTCGCGTTCATGTGGGAGTTTATTTTGTGAAAGTTTTGCCGCTCCGCGGATAGTGTCCACCGTGAAGGTCAGCCCCACGATGGCTTTGGACGTCCGCTGCAAATAATCCTCAGTCAGCTGTTGCGCGGCGGCAACTTCGTGGTGATAGGACAAATCGAGTGCCGCCTGGCGGGCGAAGTCCTGGCCGGGGATGACCTGCGCGTGGCCGTGAACTTCCACGTGTGTGTAATCCCACGTCGAGGCCGAGCTCATCTCCTCGGGGAGATCGTAGTCCAGGGCCGAAACATAACCGTTGGGACCGGTGAAGAACATGATGGAGCGCCTGCCCTGCCCGATGACACGCCAGTGCGAATTGGCGCGCCCCATATGCATGATGATCTCATCGCCCCGCCACAAGATCGGCAAAAAGGAGGTGTGGAATTGCCCGTCATCATCGACGCTCACCAACGTCCCGGCTGCCAGTTTGATAGCAAACTCGCGGGCGGCGGTTTCATCCATCGCAAAGTAGTGCGGAATCATGATTTCCCTGCCAATCGCTCATCAACACGTCGGGCTTGTGCTTCATCGTTCACCATTTTCACCCACAGGGCGAGGGCGAATCCACCAAAGATGAACCACTCGATCGCATAGGCGAAATTCTGCCAATTACGACCCGAGTCTTTAACCAGATTTGGTTGGGGGGCACGCCGTTGCAAAAGCGGGGCCGGATCCTGATCGGCGAGGACAAGATATCCCGTATAGGTGGGGCTGCCCCACTGATTGGCAAGGATTGCGGTTGATAGGTGATATTGCACGCCCGGCAGGGATGGGCCGCGTGGTCCAGTTTCCGTTTGTTCCGAGTTAGCGAGGTAACCGACCGCAGTAATCTCTCCATCCGGCGGGGTGATATCAGCGGTGATTACTACCTGCCCGTCCACCACCCCGGCTTCTGCGGCGGGCAGCCACCCGCGTACCACGGGCAGGTGTGCCCCAGCGTCGGTCACCAAGTCGGTAACCACAAGCGTGGCCTGCTCACCGGCAATTTCCCGTCCCGGAACTATAACCTGGTCGCGATAGTGACCCTTAACGCGAACCTTTTTCCCCAAATGTGCTTCTTGAAATTCTTGCTGCGGGGCTAACACCTCATCGATTGGTTGCGCACTAGCGGTCGCCTGTTGGCGCTCGCGAATTTCGGCTTGGGCACTGCCACGCTCTAAGGAGCGTTGCAGTTGCCACTGGCCCAACTGCACACAGATCAGCGCGGCGAGAAGGAAGAGGAAAAAAATTCCGATCATCCTGGGGGTGCGAGCCGCACGCAACCAGCGGTGAATAGTGAGCGATCCTGCCATAACTTCACCCTAGTTGATCTCACATGCGGCCCCCACACGAATGCACCCCCAACGCCGTAGGCTGGTAGCGGAAAGAATCCCGGCTTGGAGGAACAATGGCGTCGTCGATCTATATTGCCTCACCCGAAGGTGAGACAGGCAAATCCACCGTCGCACTGGGACTGGTGGATTTATTTACCAAACGTGTCGAAAAGGTCGGAGTATTTCGCCCGGTCATTAAAGCTAGCGGACGTGATCCCCTCGTCGAGCTCCTCCTCGCCCGCTCACGTGCGGACCTGGACTATGACGACGTGATCGGGGTGAGCTATGACGATCTGCACCATGATGCCGAAGCTGCCCTGGCTACGATCGTCCAGCGCTACCGCGAAATTGAAGAGGTATGCGACTTCGTGGTCATCTTGGGTTCGGACTATACCGATGTTGCCGGACCTGCCGAATTGGCTTTCAATGCGCGTATCGCCGCGAACCTTGCCGCCCCGGTGCTGCTGGTAGTGCGCGGCTACGGCCGACAACCGAGTGATATCGCCCAGGTGATCGACCTGGCGATCACCGAACTCACAAGCCACCACGCCGCGACCCTCGCCGTGGTGGTTAATCGCGCCACCGGGGCTACACGCGAGGCAATTCAAACCGAGATGCCACTAAATATCCCCCTGTGGGTGATCCCTGAGGTTCCTCTCCTTGGCGCGCCAACGGTCGCTGATCTACAAGAAGCACTCGGCGGTGAAGTCCTATCGGGCCATGCCGACCTCTTCCAACGTGAAGCTGAAAGCCTGCTGGTGTGTGGAATGACCGTCTCCCATATTTTGGAGCGCCTTGAAGAGGGGCAAGTTGCGATCGCGGCTGGAGACCGCGGTGAGCTACTCATCTCACTCCTGGCGGCCCACAGTGCCGAAGGTTTCCCTTCACTTGCCGGCATTATTTTAAATGGCGGCTACACCCCCAGCGACGTGGTACGCCGCCTTGTCGCCGGTTTCAGTGCGCAACTGCCAGTGATCACCTGTGATTTGAATACCTACGAAACCGCGCAGATTGTCGCCACCACGCGCGGGGGGCTGACCTCCACCACCCAGCGGAAGATCGATACGGCACTCGCACTCGCCGAACGTCATCTCCCATCCGATGAGCTCACCCAGCTGTTAGAGGTTGCCGAATCCACTGCGGTCACGCCATTAATGTTTGAAGCCGAACTACTCGATCGGGCCCGCGGTGAAAAGCGCCATATCGTACTCCCAGAAGGTGATGATGATCGGATTTTACGCGCCGCATCCACCTTGCTGTCACGCAAGACAGCCAAGCTGACAATCTTGGGTAATCCCACTCAGGTACGCGCCCGGGCAGCCGAGCTCGGATTGGATATAGATGCGGCCGAGATTCTCGATCCCACCGCCAGCACTCATCTTGAAGAATTTGCCCGTGAGTACGCTCACCTACGCGCGCATAAAGGAATGACTGAAGATCGGGCGCGAGAGAT
>JAUNVN010000065.1 GCA_030537655.1 Bowdeniella nasicola
ATCATACTCGCCTGGGCGCTCATTATCGCTGCGGGAATTTATCTGCGTGCCGGCCGATCACCTCGGCAGGCAACGATCTTTACGATCGTAGTCATTGGCGTGCCGTTCATCGTCGCGCTGGCTTCACCCAGCGCCAAAGTGCTCATTGTTGCCGATTGGCGCAGCTATATCTGGCTGGCCGGACACGTGTTAGCAGCCATCATCACACGAATCTTTGGCGCCGCAACGTCTGCGCCACAGGAGCAATCGCCGACAACGCCAGGTGTACCACTGGCGGTATCTCAGCGTAATGGGGGGAACCATGTCCACCGATGAAACAATCGTCATTGACGATGAACAGCCAGAAGAGCCCGGACCAGTGTTCGATGACGACGGTGATGATCACCAGGAGATTGAGAAAACGAAACCGTGGTACCGTCGCTGGCCGGCAATTACTGCGCTGGCCGTTGTGGTCCTGGCGGGAGTCTATGTTGGACTCGCCGCACTGGTGGCATCACGCGTACCTGCCGGCACCCACGTGTGGGGCGTCAACATCGGATCGATGACTGCCGCAGAGGCTCGCGAGACGCTTGAAACTGAGATTGGCACCCTCCTGGGTGAGCCAGTGGAGGTGAGCGTTGCTCACCAAAGTGCCGTGGTAGTGCCCGCCGAGGCTGGGATTGATGTTGACTATGACGCAACCGTTTCCGACCTCACCGGGTTTAGCCTCGACCCACGCAGGGTAGTGCGCGCGCTGTTCGGTTCTGGTGATATTGAGCCGGTGACGGCAATTGACGACGACGCGCTCAAAGATGCGATGCAAACGGTTGCCGGTGCGGTTGATCAAGAGCCGATCGATGCCAATATTGTCTTCGAGGATGGCAAGCCTGTTGTTACCGAACCTGAAGACGGGATCGAACTGGAACAGGACGCTGCCGGTGAGACCTTCGTCGCGGAATTTTATCGCGATGCCCAACCCGTTGAGCTTCCCAGTGCAGCGAGCACTCCAGCTATTGATGCCGATCAGCTAGAGAAGGTACAAACCGAAATTGTTGACCCATTCCTCTCCGGGCCGATCATTATCGTCGTGGAGGAAGAACGAGCTGAAATGGAGCCCGCTGAGCTCACCGAGTTCGCCTCGATTGATATGGCGAAGGCGGAGTTGAATTTCGAGGTTGACAAACTCAAAGCTCTCGCACAGGAAAAACTTCCCGCCTTGCGCTCAACGGGAACCGATGCGCGCATTGTGATGGAAAACGGGAAACCCGTGATCGTGCCGTCCAAATCTGGTACGTCCATTGACGCCGATGACTTCCTTACACAGGTCAAGCGGGCGGCGACGTCCAGTGAAAAGGAAGTCACTCCCGAATTCGCTGATGCCGATGCCGACTTTTCTACCGAAGATGCCAAAGCGCTCGGTGTGAAAGAAATTGTGGGCTCTTTCGATACGCCGCTAACTGCCGACCAGGTACGTACCACCAACCTGATTGTTGGGACGAAAGCAATTACCAACACGTTGGTCAAGCCCGGTGAGACATTCTCCCTGTTAAACGCGTTGGGTCCGGTGACCTATGAGCGAGGCTTCGTCGATTCCGGCGTGGTGAATAACGGTTTTGCCACTCAGGCATTGGGTGGGGGACTGTCGCAGCTGTCAACCACGACAATGAATGCTGCCTTTTTTGCCGGGATGGACCTCGTTGAGTTCCGTCAGCATACCCGGTACTTCTCTCGCTATCCCGAAGGCCGCGAAGCCACCCTGTGGGGGCCAAGTTTGGATATGAAGTGGAAGAACAATACCGACTACGGGATTTTGGTTGATGCCTACGTCGCCAATAACCGGGTGTACGTGCGACTGTGGTCAACCAAGGTGTGGGATGTGGAAGCGTGGACCAGCCCGAGACGTAATTTGACCCAGCCGCAATTGGTCTACAACAATCGCGCCGACTGTGTCCCCGAGAACGGAACCACCCCGGGCTTTACGGTTGATTTCGGACGCAAACGCTACAAGAATGGCTCATTGGTCGATTCGCAGAGTTGGACGTGGACGTATGATGCCTGGCCGATCGTCCGCTGCGGAAGCCCCGACTAGCGACTAGCCGTGTAGCGGCAAGAGGAGTTTGGATGACCTACATCATTGCTCAGCCCTGTGTTGATGTGAAAGACAAGGCGTGTGTAGATGAATGTCCGGTGGACTGTATCTACGAGGGCGAACGCTCCCTTTATATCCACCCCGATGAATGCGTCGATTGTGGTGCGTGCGAACCGGTATGTCCGGTGGAAGCGATCTTCTACGAAGATGACGTTCCCGAAGAATGGTCAGAGTACTACGATGCGAATGTTGAGTTTTTTGACGAACTCGGCTCCCCGGGCGGCGCTGCCAAAGTCGGTCCGCTCGCATACGATCATCCGCTCGTCGCCAAGCTGCCGCCGCAAAATGCTGATGAGGCCTAGCCGTGCACTCCACATGGTGAAATAGGTTACATCCGATGGCTTTGTGCGAATAGATTGCACGTTGGGAACACAGTCCGGGACTTCTGGCCTAGGCTGAAGATGATGATAATGCTGCTGGGCTATGGTGCCCACGATGAGGGTGACCAACGTGGATTCACCCCTGAGGAGGAACGCTATGACTGATCACTCTCCTGCACCTGCACACCTCACCGTTGGGGACACCACGTTGGAGTGCGAACGCGTCGCCGCCACCGAGGGTAATGACGGGCTGAGAATTGCAACATTGCTGCGTGATACTGGCACCGTCACCTTGGACACCGGCTTTGTCAATACCGCTTCGTGCGAATCGAAGATCACCTATATCGACGGGGCGAATGGGATCCTGCGGTATCGCGGATACCCGATTGAAGATCTCGCCAATCACTCTCGGTTCTTGGAAGTTGCCTACCTGCTCATTTACGGTGAACTTCCCGATATGGAAACCTATGCTGCCGTGGTGCGCCGTATTAAACGCCACCGGCTCTTACACGAAGATTTTAAAGCCTTCTTTACTGCCTTTCCCTCCAATGGGCACCCGATGGCAATCTTGCAAGCGGGGATCGCCGGGCTTGCCACCTACTATCAGCACACCTTGGATCCCAAAGATCCGCATCAAATCGAGCTGGCAACGATCTTGCTGATGGCAAAAGTCCCGACGATGATCTCCTATATTTCACGTCGGGGCCAGGGGCTGCCGCTGCTGTATCCGGATTCGTCTTACCAGTATGTTGAAGATTTCATTCGCATGACCTTCTCCATGCCCTACCAGCATGGTGACGTAGATCCGATCCTGACCGATGCGCTGAACAAACTCCTCATCTTGCATGCAGATCACGAACAAAACTGCTCCACCTCCACGGTGCGTATGGTTGGTTCTTCAGAAGCGAATCTCTACGCGTCAGTAGCCGCCGGTGTCGGAGCGCTGTCCGGGCCGTTGCACGGCGGTGCCAACGAGGCGGTGTTGCGGATGCTCACCGAAATTCAAGAGTCTGATATGACGGTGCAGGACTTCGTCACGAAGGTAAAGAATAAGGAAGACGGTATCCGGCTGATGGGCTTTGGCCACCGGGTCTATAAGTCCTATGATCCGCGCGCTTCAATTGCGAAACAAAGTGCGCATGACGTGCTGAAAAAGCTGGGGAAATCTAACGAGCAGCTCGATATTGCGATGGAATTGGAAGAAATCGCACTGCAGGACGATTACTTCATTGAACGCAACCTCTATCCGAATGTCGACTTCTATACCGGTCTGATCTACCGGGCGATGGGCTTTAAGGAAGAAATGTTTACTCCGCTATTCGCCCTGGGACGTCTGCCCGGTTGGATTGCCCAGTATCGGGAGATGATCGCCGATCCGGCCACCAAGATTGGCCGACCGCGTCAGGTGTATACAGGAGCGACCGAACGCACCTGGGTGCCGCGTTCAGAGCGGTAATCACATGTGCTGGTTGTGCCCGGTTGGCTGTTAGTCAACCGGGCACAGTGCTTCGAGTGCAATCGGGCGCGCCCGCAGGGGGCCAGGCACCTGGCCGGTGGTAAATACCAGTGCCGTTGGATGGTTGGGGGCTTGCTGGCTGACCACCGGGAAGATCGTCTGAAGTGATAATCCAAACGGTGCGGCAGATAATTCACATCCGGTAAGCTGCGTGGCCGTTGGCTCGGCTGCAAGGATCACAAACGGACGCAGATAGCGTTGCAGTGTGCTCCACGCGCGTGCAAAAGCAGGCAGCAGTGGGTAGTGTTGCACTCGCGCAACCGGCACCCACGCCAGTTCGATCGATTCGCGATCACCAATGGCGACCTGCATCGTGGCAATATCTTCACCGATCACCGTCGTATAGGACCAGTCGGGGTGCTGTAATCTCGATGTTGCCCACACCCGCACACCGTGCGGACTAATACAGGCCTCCTCAGCCGCTTCACGCAGCGCGCCGGTGACGGCCTGTTCACCGGAGGTCAGCGCACCGCCGGGCAGACCCCAGGTACCACCGTGGTGTGAAAATGCCGCGCGATGCTGTAATAGCACCGTGGTGGCACCGGTGGTGGGATCAATCCGCCACAGGAGTAGTCCAGCCGCGCCATTTGCGCCCCAGTGGCGAGCACCGCAGCGGCAGTTCACCCACCGGTCGCAATCATGACTCGCACTGGTCCCCATAGCTTTACCATGCCATAGCCCACACTAGTCTTCGGTGATCGTCGCGAGGACCTGTCCGCCACTGACCTGCTCGCCAGCGTGCAGATCAAGGCCGGAAATTGTCCCGGAGACCGGTGCGTTTAAGGCCTGTTCCATCTTCATCGCTTCGACAACACAGACGAGATCACCGGCCTCCACGCGATCACCATTACACACCGCAGTGCGCACCACCGTGGCTTGCATGGGGGCACACACCTGATTACCACGGGCCGCGCTGGTTGCACGCCGTCGGCGCGCAGCACGTTTGCCGCGGGTAATGCCTCCGGCGGTACGCGAGATCCCCAACCCGGCAGGTAGCACGACCTCAAGACGTTTACCGCCGACTTCCACCACGACACGTTCGGTTTCTTCACTTGGCGTTTCGGGGGCGATATTAGCCCCTGGCAACGTGGCGAGCGTCTCGGCGAACTCATTTTCGATCCACGTGGTGTGTACCTCAAAATTGCCGTGATCCGCGGTAAAAGCTGGATCACGCAGGACCGCGGCGTGGAAGGGTAATACCGTGGGGATCCCCTCGACGAGCGTCTCATCAACGGCCCGACGCGCACGTGCCAGAGCCGTGGCACGGTCGGGTGCGTGGACGATGATTTTAGCGATCATCGAGTCGAAGTTGCCCGAGACTACCGATCCGGCTTTCACACCCGCATCGATCCGCACTCCCGGTCCACCGGGCCAACTCAGGTCGTTGATCGTGCCGGGATGGGGCAAAAATCCGCGAGCGGGATCTTCACCGTTGATCCGTAACTCAATGGCGTGGCCGCGAACCTCCACATGGTCATATCCCAGCCGTTGGCCACTGGCAATTCGAAGTTGTTCAGCAACCAGATCTAACCCGGTGATCGCTTCGGTGACCGGATGTTCTACCTGCAGGCGAGTATTTACTTCTAAAAATGAGATTGTCCCATCGCGGCCAATCAAAAATTCACAGGTACCGGCTCCCACATATTTCGCCGCGGTAAGAATCCGCCGGCTTGCCGAATTGAGTATTTCGCGTTGCTCGGCGGTAAGAAATGGCGCAGGTGCTTCCTCGATGAGCTTTTGGTGGCGCCGCTGTAGGGAGCAGTCACGAGTGGACAGGACAGCAACGGTGCCGTATTCATCGGCTAAACACTGGGTTTCCACGTGCCGTGGTGATGGCAGAAAGCGCTCAACAAAACACTCACCCCGCCCAAAGGCAGTGGTGGCTTCTCGCACCGCCGAATCAAACAGATCGGGAATCTCCGACAGCTGATGGGCAACTTTTAATCCCCGGCCCCCACCGCCAAAGGCGGCTTTAATCGCCACCGGCAGGCCGTGTGCTTTGGCAAAGGCAATTACCTCATCACTACTGGAAACCGGATCGGTGGTGCCGGCAACCAGGGGCGCTCCCACCTGCGCTGCAAGATGGCGTGCCGCCACCTTATCGCCGAGCACATCAATTGCTTTAGGTGGAGGTCCCACCCAGATCAACCCGGCATCAATGACGGCTTGTGCAAAGTCAGAGCGCTCTGATAAGAATCCGTATCCGGGGTGGATCGCATCGGCATGGCTGCGTTTGGCGATAGCTAAAATCCGGTCACTATCGAGATAGCTCGCTGCCGGGCTCATCCCACCGAGCGCGTAGGCATCATCGGCAAGCCGCACGTGAGGGGCACCGCGATCCCCATCGGAATAAACTGCAATCGTGGCGATACCTAACTCGCGGCACGTCCGGATTATTCGCACGGCAATTTCGCCGCGGTTGGCGATCAGCACCCGGCGCAGAGGACGTAGGGGAGAGGACATACCGTTCCTTTCTAACGTTACTAACGTAACGTGAGGCTGCAGCATTGCACGCCTAGGACAAAGGATAGTCTCCAAATTCTCGAAATAGCGAGCAGCCTTGCCCCCGCTTTTGTAGGAACCTACAACGAGCTGAGGCGAAGCGGTGGGTTACTATCGCGCATTCGGTGGTGCAGGTAACCAGAAATCGGTGATATTACCTCCCGCTTGGGCAATTAACTGGCGGAGGAGTGGTAACGACAGCCCAAGCACATTGTGGTGGCTACCGTCAATCCGTTCAATAAACACCCCGCCGTAGCCTTCCAGGGTGAAGCATCCGGCAACCCACAGTGGCTCCTGGGTGGCAACGTAAGCGTCGATTTCCCTATCGGTGAGGGTCGTAATGTGGACCTGCGCCGTTCCAACGGCGGTGAACTCGGTGCCATCGTCAGTCCGGATGAGGCAGTGACCGGTGTGTAATGTCCCGCATTTGCCACGCATCGCCCGCAGTTGATTGCGCGCCCGCGCAGGAGTTTGCGGTTTGCCGGTGATGATGCCATCGAGTTCAAAGAGGGAATCACATCCGAGGACCATGCTCGCCTCGCACTCACGCGCAGCCTGCAAGCCCGCCCGTGCCTTCGCCCGTGCCAGCGCGCTGACCTGCGCTGGGGCATCGTTGGCGCTGTGGGCGTCAGCTGCGATGAGGTCGCGCACGAGGGCCGTTTCATCGACAGAAGCATCCACCTGCCGGTAGCGAATGTGCGCTGCGGTTAAGACCGCCTGCCGGGCCGGTGAGGTCGATGCTAATGCGAGGAGCGCCGTGCTCATTTCCTGGCGAGTTCGGCTTGTAACAGATCCAAACCAATTCCACCCAAATCTAGGGCGCGACGGTGGAAGGCGGGCAGATCGAATGTTTCCCCGCGGGCGAGCGCGCGTGTGCGTGCCTGCTCGCGAGCCTGCTCCCACAGACGCTGACCAACCTTGTAGCTGGGCGCCTGACCTGGCCATCCGAGATAGCGATTGAGTTCAAATGCCAAGAATTTGCGGTCCATATTCGCATTCGCGAGCAGGAACTTCCACGCCTTGTCGGCATCCCACTGCCCGCCACCCCACTGCTGGGGGCATTCCAACTCTAAATGCACTCCGATATCGAGGACGACGCGCGCGGCACGAAGGCGCTGCGCATCGAGCATCCCCATCCGATCACCGAGGTCATCGAGGTAGCCGAGATCTTCCATCAACCGTTCGGCATAGAGCGCCCAGCCTTCCCCATGTCCGGAAACCCAGCACGCTTGCCGGCGCCACAGGTTCAGCAGGTCTCGGCGGTAGACGGTGTGGCCAACCTGCAAGTGATGACCTGGCACCCCCTCGTGATAGACCGTCGTTTTTTCCCGCCAGGTGCTGAATTCCTTCACACCTTTCGGTACCGACCACCACATCCGCCCCGGTCGGGAGAAATCATCGGTGGGACCGGTGTAGTAGATTCCGCCCGTTTGGGTGGGCGCGATCATACATTCGAGCCGCTGGAGCTGATCGGGAATATCAAAATGGGTGCCGTTGAGCTGCGCGATCGCTTCATCGGAGGTGGTTTGCATCCACGTCTGGAGCGCCTGGGTGCCGCGAAGTTTACGTGCCGGATCCTTATCGAGACGATCCATTGCCTGGGTGATACTCACCTCGGGTCCATAAAGTGCGTTCGCAACGTCTTGCTGTTCAGCAATGATCGCCTCGAGTTCGCGTAACCCCCAGTGGTAGGTCTCTTCCAGATCCACCTTCGCGCCAAGGAAGTAACGAGAAAAACGTTCGTAGCGTTCGCGACCAACCGGATCGTCATCAGTATGATCATGCGCGAGCTCTTCGGAGAGAAATTGGGCGAGATCAGCGAAGGCTTGGCGCGCATCATTGGCACCATCAATCAGGTCGTGTTGCAGTGCCCCCGGCAGGTTCGTGCGATGACCGTCGATATCAATATGAGCATCAGCCACCAGCTGAGAAAAGAGCGAATGGTCCACATCAGCGCAGTCATCGGCCTGTTTAATCACCGCAACAATTTGGCGCAGCGCGGCAATATGGCCGCGATTTTTAGCTTCGCGCAGAGAGCTTTCATAGCTTGCCATCGCTGCGGGCAGCGCCTGCATCCGTTTGGCGATCGCTTCCCAATCG
>JAUNVN010000066.1:0-8270 GCA_030537655.1 Bowdeniella nasicola
TGCGTTTGCTCCCGCTCCGAAAACCGTGGATTTCCTCGCCGAAATTGTCGGACCGGTGCGGCGCTATTCCGGTCAGGAACCCGCCGTCCTCATCCAGTTGCTGCGCTTGCTGGCCGTGGTAGAAGAAGGCTCCCAAGAAACTGAGGTCAATCAGGTGATCGCCGATGAACGCCGCCGAATTATCGAGGCCGCACACCACCAGATGCCCCACCGCGATGATGCCAAGTGGGTGGAGTCGATGGCGACAGTAGCAGCGATTCGCAATAATATTCGTGTTCACGGACCGGATAAAGAACTCGTTGATTCATCCGAAACTACTGACACCTAAATTCGCGTACACATAACTGTGGCCGGGCATATGCCCGGCCACAGCTGCGTTAGGCACTCGCGCGACGATCAGCTTCACGTGCGCGCGATGTTTTCACAATCACCCAGATTCCGTAGACACCCAGCAGTGCCCAGATGGCTTCGGTGATAAACAAGCCGGGGTTAAAAGGCTTGATCGCGGTGTAGGTAAAACAGGCGGCACCGAGAAAGTTCGCGATTTGATAACTGTAGGACTTCGAGGTCACCCAGCCGATATTCAGAGCCCCAAATCCAGCGAGGAAGAAGACCGCTCCGATAATCGAAATAGTTGCTGATGCGGGCATGAGATCCTCCTAGGAGACTGCCGAGGTGGCATTGGGGGGTAGGGCACCGGCGCGACGTTTGCTCCAGACTTTCCACACGCCATACAAGCCAATTAACGTCCAGATCGCTTCGGTGACGAGAACGCCAATATTGAGCGGCTTGATGGTGGTGTAGGTTAGTGCCGCAGCACCGATAACATTCATCCACTGGTAGGTGTAATGATCGGGAGTGAGTTTGCCCAGGTTCAATAGCGCGTATGCAGCTAGCAGTGCAACCGGGGCAATGAGGGAGATTTCGTTAGAAAACGGCATCGTAGGCTCCTTGCCAATTATGAGTGGTGTTGGGCATGGCGGCGCTTTTCGGGCGTTGCCAGGCAAGTCAGGGTCGGTAGCTGCAGCTCGCGTAACAGCGGTTCTGCCTGCTTGGCGCGCTGCTCAAAACGTTGTAGCCGAGCGGCTTGCTCAGCGCTAAGTTGCTCGCGCTTAGCGTAGTAGCCCAAGCGCGGGTAGCGGCCAGCCAGCAGGGTCCCCCAGTCAACGGCCAGGTCGAACTGACCTTCATTACCAACGCCTTTACCCGCGGCTGCAAACGCCTCAATATCACTGAGGGTGTCTTCTAATTGCTGCAGATCCATCTCCACACCGGCGATGGTTCCATCGGTGGTGGCGTAGGAGTCGATCCCGGTCCGCTTCGGCCCCGTGGGCGTTTCGCGCCAGCGTTGCATCCGCAGCGTGTCATTTGCCAGGACCGGGTCATTAACTGGCAGGCGCGGCGCATCAGCCTGCGCGAGGAGTTGACCGCGCGACATCCGGATAAACGTATGGTGGCGTTCGAATCCAGGTTTCGTGCAGCGCAACCCAACAGCGAAACTTTCTAAATCTTCACTTTTGAAGTTCCAGCCAACATATTTCGCTAACGGTACGACCTCGAAATCGGTGGAGCTAGCTCCAGGCAGGTGGAAATCCACTTCGCGTACATAGTCGAGAACGAGCTGTTGTTGGGCTTCGTTTAGCAGCATGTCTTTGTATAGGGGATACATGAGCCCTCCTAGATCATTTGCAGGCGGTCGTAGCTGTCGAAGTCCTCGAACCAGCCGCCCCGGCCCTTGCCGATAATGTCGTAGCGGTTCACCACCTCGATGCGCTCAATCCATTTCGCTGAGCGGAAACCAGTTGAGGTTTCCAACCGCAACCGCATGGGTGCGCCATTCTTAATCGGAATATGCTCACCGTTTAGGGAAATGGACACGAGGGTTTGTGGTTGTTCAGCTTCCATCAGCGGGCAGGACTCGTAGTACCAGCCCTCCGGATAGAGTGCGTCATCACGCCCCATATTTTGGAAACACAAGAACACCACATCAGTTGCCCCGGGCAGCGGTTTGACCAGCTCGAGGATGGTTGCCAACGGCACGCCACCCCACGTCCCAATTGAGGAGAAGCCCTGGACACAGTTATGCATCGTCGTTTGGCTATGGCCGGCAGACAGTTCGTGCAGGTCAGCCAGACTCAGCGTCATGGGACGCTCCACTAAGCCGCCAATTTCGAGGTAGTAATCCTCGTAATCATGGGCCAACATGGCGATGTATTCGTCATTTTCCGGTGGGCAACCCGAGGCGCGGAAATGCTCGGTGACATTATCAGGATCGAGTTCTTGGCGTGATGGGAGCTTTATCAGCTGGCGCGTGAGCGGACGGACGATCAGATTGTGGAGTTTTTCAACCGACCGTGGTTTTTCTAGCGAGGCACGCGTTGCCCACACGTGCAAGAACACCACAAATGCCAACCCGATCGTGAAGATTACTGCAGCTCCTAGTGGTTCGTCGCTATGACCAAAGACCATCTTCGATACTTCATGGCCGTAGCCATGCACCATCACCATGGTGACGTGCCCGATGATGAACACCAGATAGCCGATCAACCCCCACCAGTGGGCCGAGCGGATCATTTGCCGCCCACCCAGAGCGCGCGTGAGTTTTGGCCAGTGGGTATTGACCGCTGGTGATTGCATCATGCCGGTGAAAATCATAAATGGGGGCAGGATGAAAATCGCGGTCGCATAGGCGAGTTGTTGTGCGGCATTAAATGGATATCCGGCCATCGGCTCGGGGGAGACGAACGCGAGGTAGGAAATCATGTTTTGGCCGGCCTCCACAAAGGTGTGCCAGCTCGGTGGGATGTAGCGCAGCCACTGACCGGTCGCAAAGAGCAGCACATAGTAGATGAGGAAACATGAGACGTATCCCATCACCACCATGAAGTGCCAGTAGCGGCCCTGACCGAGCAGCCCGCGGCCGGGTAGGGAAATCACGGGGGAGTAATCCTCGTATTCACTGCCAACCGCATAGTATTTATGCTTCGGCTTTTCTTTAATGGTGAATTCGGCCCACTGCTTACCGGCTTGGGTGTGCACATTGGTGTGTAAGCGGGGGAAGGTCCCTAAAATTTCAATGCCACTACGAATAAAGAACGTGACGAAAATGATGTTGAGGAAGTGCTCAACACGCAGCCACCACGGGAAGTTAAAGACGGTATCCATTGCGGCCTCCTAGTCTGTAAATCCCTGGGTGTGAGGCCACACCACGAGAATTCCAAGATTGATTGCCCAGTTGAGCACGAAATAGCCAAGTGAGGCGAACAGCATCAAATTCCACGTCGCTGCCAAGTAGATGCTGGCGCCGTTGTGTACGTAGGGGGGATAGCCGAAGATCCCGCCAAAATATACGATCGTCGCGGCGGCTGCCACCACGGTGCCGTAATCCCACAGGTCACGGCGCGTGAAGGCCGAAAGCGCCACAAAGATCACCGCGAAGATGACAACGATCCACAGGGCGATTTCAGCGCCAGCAAACGGGAGATGACCCGAGGCAGCTACCGCGCCGGCGCAGGCACCGATAGTAGCGATGACAACCATGATCAGAGCTTTGGTCAGCCGGGGAAGATTAAAGCGGAAATAGCGGAAAAAATTCGCGCGCCGCCGCCCTGGCTTCCGGTGATGATAGACGTCTTTGGTCGCATTGGGCGTGCCCACCACGTTGGGAGTGGTGGAGCCCCCACTCTTTTCTTCAAGGATATTCATGGTCTCCTCCGAGCATGAGGGGTATTGCCCCAACAGACGACAGTGCAAGGTGGGGCAAGAGGATAGTGGGCTGTCAGGGTACGGATGTACCAAGAGCTACACATTATCACCTGTGTCTTCTCTGAAAATAAAGGGCAACGCTTTAACATGAGACAAGAGTGTCCAAAATGTGTCGCCCGCGACAAAATCAGGGGTCTATCCGGATGTTTTCGACAAACCTTCCGGATTTGATGTGACAAAGTCCACCGAGATAACCGCTGAAATTCAGGAGAAACGCTAACAAAACTTGCGTGTAATTAAAAATGTAGTTCATTTACGCAGAACAAAACCCGATGTGTTTGCAGTTTCTGTCGCGATAGCGCTCACGGCAAGATAGCGGGCGGGATTGTGTGCAATATGCAGGTAAGCCTAAGATAATAGAGAGGTTGACTCACAGTTGCGTGGGGCTCTCCCGCGAACCGGAAAGAGGGGAAGGTTTTGATGGTTGAACGAGCGCAACTGAACCTCGTGTTTGTCGCGATCTTTCTCGCCTGGCTTGGCCAGATGATCCTCAACCCAATCATCGCTCCGCTCGCACGGGAGCTAGGCCTGCAAGAATGGCATATCGGCGCCACAATTTCGCTTGCGGCCCTCACCTTGGCGGCGCTGAGCCAATATTGGGGACGGCGTTCCTTACGCGTGGGAGCGAAAAAAGTGCTTGTCACCTCGATGGCCATCGCCGCACTGGCACTCCTATTCTTTGCAATTATTGCCGGGGCGGGAATGCAGCGTAGGCTGTCACCCGCGACGATCGTTTGGGGTGTGATTCTTACCCGCGGGGTGCTCTATGGCGGTGCGATTGCCGCGATTGCTCCAACCGTGCAGGCCTATATCACCTCGGCGGTCCCCGGTGAGCAACAGCGATTAAAACTGCTCGGTGCGGTCGGTGCGGTACAGGGACTTTCCGTGATGGTCGGTGCGGTGATCGGTGGCGGATTGGCGATCGCTGGCTTGATGGTCCCTCTCATCGTCATGCCGGTGATGGTCGGGATTGGCATGGTTGTCGTCCTGGTGCGGATGCGCCCCTATCGGAGCAGTGAACTCGTTGCTGAACCACCGCGGATTTCATTTTTTGACCCACGCGTCTTTCCCTTCTTGGTGATCGGCTTCATGCTGTTCCTATCTTTCAGTTCCCTTGGCACCCTGGTGGGGTTTGCTGTTCAGGACCGTTTTGGGCTCGATTCGAGCGCCACCGCAGCGATGACGGCAGTGTTCACCCTGGCAATGTCGCTGTTTATGGTGCTCACCCAAAGTGTTGCCGTGCCCAAACTTGGGTGGCATGCACGCAAACTGTTACGGGTGGGACTTGCCCTGATGGCTCTTGCCATGGGGTTGTTGATTTTGCCTTCCAGCTATCCGTTGTTTGCGCTGGCCTGCGTCCTGACGGGTATTGGATTCGGTCTCGCGCTCCCGGGTTACACCACCGGACCGACCCTGGCGGCCAGCGCGGAGGAACAGGGCGGGATCGCTGGAGTGGTCAATGCCAACAATGGACTCACCTACGCGATCGCTCCGATCTTATCGACCTCGCTCTATGGTTGGGCGCCGCTGAGTCCCTTTATCATGTCGGCCGTATTGCTTTTAGTCAGCGTGGTTTTCACCAGCATCCATCCCACGTTACGCCGTGGCAGCACTCCGGTTAGCTCCTGAGTCCTCGTCTCATCACGCACGTTCACCGCCGAGACCCCCTTGTGTTTCAGCTCACTGTGTGTTCTGCTGGCAATACTGCGAAAGGGAGGCGTCGATGCGCATCGATCATTTTTTAAGTAACGCTCATGGGAAGTTTGCTTTTAGCGCTGCCGATAAGCCCGCCTTGCAGATTGAACCTGGCACAGGAGAAACGATCGGGTTTGAAACCACCGAGGCGATGTACGTCGAAATTTACGAAGGTCGGTTGCGCCACCGCAAAGACGCGAAAGTCAACCCGGTGACCGGTCCGGTCTATGTGCGCGGTGCGGAGGTAGGTGATGCCCTCCGCGTGGAGATTGTCGATATTGCATTGATCGAGCGGGGTTGGTCAATCTACCTTCCGAGCGCCGGGGCGCTGTCAGAGCGGATGGATGCTCCCTTCGCGCGCCCCATTGCCATCATTGATGGGATGGCGCACCTGACCGAACGTTACGCTGCCCCAATCCGCCCAATGATCGGCTGTATTGGCACCGCGCCAGCCACCGGCGCCAATTCCACTTTGATGCCTTCCTATGCCACCGGCGGCAATATGGACCTCACCGATGCGGCCCCGGGCAATGTGGTGTACCTGCCGGTGGAAGTCCCCGGTGCCTACCTGTCAATCGGTGACTTCCACGCGATTATGGCGCGCGGAGAATCATCTTTCGTCGCGATCGAAACCCAGGGCACCGCCGTCGTGCGCGTCGATGTGGTGAAAAACATGCCCCTGCGCGCACCACGGATCGAAACCCCACACGAATGGTGTTTTGTCGGGATTGGCGATCCAATCCAAACCTCGATTCGCCGCGGGTATGAAGACTGTTTTGACTTCATGGTCTCTCAAGGAATTACGCGTGAAGATGCCTATGTGTTGATGAGCGCTGAAGTTCATTCCGAACTTGGAGGACCCACGGGATCGCGCACACCTGACGTGCTGCACCCCTATGTGCCACGCGGAGCGGTGAGCGTGCACCGGCTACCGAAAGCGATACTCGCCGCCCACCGCTAAATGGCCACTACGGTTGCTGAGGTGCCAGCCAACTGCAACGATTGATCACACGCGAGATCCGGAGGTCGCGATGATCAGCTTTGAGCACGTCAGTAAACGTTATGACGACGGTACCCAGGCAGTCACCGACTTTTCCCTCACGATCGCCTCCCACAGCCTCACTGCACTGGTTGGCTCATCAGGCAGTGGAAAAACGACACTCCTGCGCTGTATCAACCGCATGGTTGAACCAACTTCAGGCCGGATCCTTTGGGACGGCGTTGATATTGCCGAGGCGAACCCAGTGCACCTGCGACGCCAAATGGGCTACGTGATGCAACAGTCGGGGCTGCTCCCTCACCGAAAAGTTATCGACAATGTCGCTACCGTCTTGCGGTTAACTGGGGTTGACCGTACCGCAGCGTATCGACGCGCACGCGAAGTTCTGAACACTGTCGGTCTTGAGCCGGCACTGGAACAGCGCTATCCAGCGCAACTCTCGGGTGGTCAGGCCCAACGCGTGGGGGTGGCTCGAGCACTGGCCGCCGACCCGAAGGTGTTACTGATGGATGAGCCCTTTGGTGCGGTAGATCCGATTGTGCGCCGCGAGTTACAGCGCGAAATCGCGCGGCTACATGCCGAGCTGCACAAGACCATTATTTTTGTCACCCACGATATTGATGAAGCCTTTGCGCTGGCCGATCAGATCGTAATTTTAAAGACTGGTGGCGTGATCGCTCAGGTCGGCTCGCCCGCTGAGATCCTCGCGAATCCGGCCGATGACTTCGTCCGTCAATTTCTCGGCCTGCATCACGGTGAGCGCCAACTGCGGACCGAACAGCACGGTGACCACACCGTGGTGCTCACTGCCTCCGGGCGGGTTGCGGGGGTGCTCACGTGAGCTGGGCGCTCGCCAATGCCAGTTACCTTGCCGAACTCACCTGGCAACATATCTGGCTGTCCGCCATTCCGATCGTTTGCGGCTTCCTCCTCGCCCTGCCAATCGGATGGATTGCACATTCTATCCGGTCGTTGCGCGCGGTGGTGTTGGCAACGGGGTCCCTGCTGTACACGGTGCCGTCCTTACCGCTGTTTGTCATCTTGCCCACGGTGCTCGGGCAGGGCTATTTGTCGGCAATCAACGCGATCGTGGCCCTATCTCTCTACGCCTTTGCCATCATGGTGCGTGCCGTTGCCGATGCCCTCGATTCCGTGCCAGCCGATGTTCTTGCTGCGGCAACCGCGTGTGGCTATGGACCCTGGCAGCGTGCGTGGCGAGTCTCCCTCCCCCTTGCCGGCCCAATTCTGCTTGCCAATATGCGCGTGGTTGCGGTCTCAACAGTCTCACTTCTTTCGGTTGCCGCCCTCATTGGGATTGGGAATCTCGGGATGCTGTTCACCGATGGGTTCCGCCGCCAATTTGTCACCGAGATTGTGATCGGTATGGTGCTGATCATCGGGGTGGCCCTCCTCTTCGATCGCCTGCTTGTTGTGATTGGCAATCGCGCCCTGCCGTGGACACGCCTAAACCGGCATGCAGGTGTGAAAGCTCGGTGAGGCAGATGCTTGAAGATATCTGGCTGTGGCTGAGCGATGTACACAACTGGCAGGGGCCCGCCGCGATCCCCACCCGGGTTGGTGAACACCTCACCTACACCGCAATTGCGGTATTTCTCGCGGCCCTTATTGCCCTACCTATCGGAACCTATATTGGTCATACGGGTCGCTACCGCAATCTTGCGCTTGGAATTACCGGTTCGCTGCGTGCCATGCCCACCCTCGGATTGCTCACCTTGATTGTGCTCCTTGCCGGTATTGGACTGACCGCTCCGATCATTGCGCTCGCAATTTTGTGTATTCCTCCGCTCCT
>JAUNVN010000066.1:8280-8541 GCA_030537655.1 Bowdeniella nasicola
TATGCCGGAATTGAGGCAATCCCGCGGGCGGTGATCGATGCCTCTCGCGCCCAGGGGATGACCGAGATGCAAATCCTCACACGCGTGGAATTTCCCCTCGGTGCGCCGCTGATGATCGGCGGGTTGCGCTCGGCAGTCTTACAGGTCATTGCCACCGCGAGCGTCGCGGCCTTCGTTCCACTCGGGGGACTGGGACGCTACATTATCGATGGTTTGGCCGTGCGTGACCTCCCACGGGTGATGGGTGGCTCCCTGATCGTC
>JAUNVN010000067.1:0-4785 GCA_030537655.1 Bowdeniella nasicola
CGATCTACAAGACTGACTCCCTCCATAGCGCCGTGGTGGAAATCATTGTGAAAAAAGATGCGCGCGTGCGCTACACCACGATCCAAAACTGGTCGAATAACGTCTATAACCTCGTGACCAAACGCACCATCGTTGAAGCCGGTGGCACGATGGAATGGGTTGATGGCAATATCGGCTCGAAAGTCACGATGAAATATCCGGCTGTCTACCTGATGGGCGAACATGCCCGCGGGGAGACCCTCTCGATTGCCTTCGCCGGTGAGGACCAGCACCAGGACACCGGGTCGAAGATGGTGCACATGGCCCCGCACACATCCTCGTCAATTGTTTCCAAGTCAGTTGCCCGCAACGGTGGGCGCAGTGCCTACCGCGGCCTGGTACAGGTGCATGACAATGCGAAACATTCGAAATCGAACGTGCTGTGCGATGCGCTGCTTGTCGACCAGGTTTCTCGCTCCGATACCTACCCCTATGTTGACGTGCGTGTGGATGACGTGGAGATGGGACATGAAGCAACCGTGTCCAAAGTTGGCGAAGACCAACTGTTTTATCTCATGAGTCGCGGGCTGGAAGAGACCGAAGCGATGGCAATGATTGTGCGCGGATTCGTTGAACCCATTGCGCGGGAGTTGCCCATGGAATACGCACTGGAACTCAATCGCCTCATTGAACTGCAAATGGAAGGATCGGTGGGCTAATCGTGACGACCGAAACCCGCGAGATGCAAACTCCGGCGTTAGATAAAGCTGACCGCCTCGCCTCATTTACCCTGGAGGATTTCCCAATCCCAGGTGGACGCGAAGAAGAGTGGCGTTTCACTCCGCTGAAACGTATCGCTGCGCTCTTTGCCGCTGAGCTTTCAGGTACCCCACCCACAGTGCTGGTGGGTGATGCGGAGCTGGATGCGGATATCCAGCTGCCAGATGGCGTGCATATTACGCGTGAACACGGCGATATCGTCGGTTCCATCGGTGCGCCCATCGACCGGATCGGAGCGGTTGCGTGGGCAAATCGCAACACCCCGATCTGTGTGCGAATTGATCAGACGATCACCGAACCGATCGTCCTTGATATTCATGGCACATCGTCACAGGCCGCCGGCCAGCACGTCACCGTCGATATTGCGCCAATGGTAAGCGCAACGGTCGTGTTGCGGCACACCGGTTCGGCCCGTCTTGCCCAAACGGTAGAAACTAGGGTCGGTGAAGGCGGCAACCTCACATTGGTGTCCACCCAAGAGTGGGAACTTGATGCGCTCCATGCCGCTAGCCACCGCCTGCGGGTGGAAAAAGACGCAAAACTCAAACATATTGTCGTCACGCTCGGCGCTGACCTCGTGCGGATTACCACCGATGTCACCTTCGCTGGCCCTGGGGCGGAAACCGAGTTGTTGGGGGTGTATTTCACCGATGCGGATCAGCATCACGAACACCGCCTCTTTATTGAACACCGCCTGCCCAACTGCATCTCCGATGCGGCCTATAAGGGTGCCCTGCAAGGCAAGGATGCCCATAGCGTGTGGGTTGGTGACGTCCTGATCGGCCATGACGCGACCGGTACCGACACCTACGAACTCAACCGCAACCTCGTTCTGACCGAGGGGGCCAGAGTTGACTCGGTACCGAACCTGGAGATCGAAACCGGTGAAATTGAAGGAGCGGGACACGCTTCAGCAACCGGTCGCTTTGATGATGAACAACTCTTCTACTTGCAAAGCCGCGGCATCCCCGAAGATGCGGCCCGCCGTTTGGTGGTGCGTGGCTTTTTTGCCGAACTGATCGACCGGATCGGTGTACAAGAAGTCCAAGACCGCTTGATGGACGCGATTGAAGCGGAACTCGACGCAACTGCTGGCCTGCTGTAACACACGTAAAGGAATATGAATGTCAACCTTGGAAATTAAGAACCTGCACGTGCAGGTTGAAACCAATGAGGGCCCGAAACAAATCCTCAAAGGCGTGGACCTGACGATCAACTCCGGAGAAATCCACGCGGTGATGGGGCCAAACGGTTCGGGTAAATCCACACTTGCCTATTCCATCGCCGGCCACCCCAAATACGAGGTCACCGAAGGTGAAGTCCTGCTCGATGGGGAGAATATTCTTGAAATGAGCGTGGACGAACGTGCGCGTGCGGGAATGTTCCTCGCGATGCAGTACCCCGTTGAGGTTGCTGGAGTATCCGTGTCGAACTTCCTGCGTACCGCCCGCACCGCCATTGATGGCGAAGCGCCGAAACTGCGCACCTGGGTGAAAGATATGAAGACCGCAATGCAGCGGCTACATATGGATGACAAGTTCGCCAACCGTGATGTCAACTCCGGATTTTCCGGCGGTGAGAAGAAGCGACATGAAATCCTGCAGATGGAACTGTTACGCCCGCGCTTTGCGGTCCTGGACGAAACTGACTCCGGTCTGGATATTGATGCGCTCCGCGTGGTAGCCGAAGGGGTCAACCGGGTACATCAAGAACGCAACACCGGGATTTTGCTCATCACCCACTACACGCGAATCTTGCGCTACATTAAACCGCAATTCGTGCACGTTTTCGTTGACGGGCGCATGGCTGAACAGGGCGGACCAGAACTCGCTAACCGGCTGGAAGAAGAAGGCTATGACCGCTTCTTCCAGAAAGTCCAGTAATGAACCGATTGGATCTCCCACCGGACCTGCGTGCAGGTCCGGTGGTTGACCGTGCTGATTTCCCGGCACTTGACCGCGAGGTTGACAGCCAGCCTCTGGTGTACCTCGACACGGCCGCAACCGCATTAAAACCCCGCCAGGTGATTGACGCCGAAGCGGAATTTTATCGCCGCTATGACGGTGCGGTTCACCGTGGTTCGCATGCAATAGGGCTGGCAGCAACCGAAATCTATGAGCAGGCACGCGCCAAAACTGCAGCCTTCTTTGGCGTGCAGGCGCCGGAGATTATCTGGGTGAAAAATGCGACCGAAGCGCTAAACCTGGTTGCCTACGGGCTCTTAGCAGCCAACATTGATGCTCGCGCTGGAAGCCCCATTGACGAACGGCTACGAATTCAAGCGGGGGACACTATTGCCGTAACGGTTGCCGAACATCACGCAAACTTTGTCCCCTGGCAACAGCTGGCCAAGCGCCTTGGCGCGCATTTCCATGTCGTTGATACCACCGACACCGGTGAGCTTCGTCCCGAAGCATTTGCCAACCTACCCGATCGCACGCGCGTGCTGGCCGTGACGCATGCCTCCAATGTCACCGGGGCACTCACCCCGGTGGCAGCGGCCGTTAGTGCAGCGCGTGAACGCGGCGCCCTCACCGTGTTGGATGCCTGCCAAAGTGCAGCCCATTTGCCACTTGATTTTCACCAGCTCGATGTCGATTTTGCGGCGGCCTCAGCTCACAAATTGATGGGCCCGACCGGACTGGGGATCCTCTATGGTCGCACTGAACTCTTACGCGCCCTGCCACCGTTTCTCACCGGTGGGTCGATGGTGGCCCTGGTTGAGCGTGATCGCACCATATTTCTGGACCCGCCGCAAAAATTCGAGGCCGGAACGCAAATGACCGCTCAGGTAGCCGCAATGGGGGCAGCGATCGACTATTTACACGCTGCACCGATGGAGCGGATTGCCAGCTATGACCTCGCATTGGGGGCATATCTGCGAGATCAGATCAGTGAGATTGACGGGGTGCGCATTATCGGGCCGCAAGGCGGCAAACATCTGGGGTTAGTTGCCTTCGCTTTCGCTGACATCCACCCCCACGATGTTGGCCAAGTCCTGGATGTTCGCGGTATTGCGGTGCGTGTGGGCCACCACTGCGCACAACCGATCCACCGGCGTTTAGGGGTGCAATCATCAACGCGCGCATCCGTTGGCGCATATACCACCGTGGCTGAGGTGGATGCTTTTATTGTGGAATTAGCCCGCGTCACCGAATTTTTCCGGAGGTAGCCCATGGATGCCATGGAACAGCTGTATCAACAGATCATTTTGGACCATGCTAAAGCCCGCCAAGGCTCTGGGCTGCTGGACGACTATACCGGTGAATCCTTCCAGGTGAACACCACCTGTGGGGACCAGGTGATGTTACGGGTGAAGATGGATGGCAACCGGGTTGCAGATATTGGCTACCAAGCTGAAGGATGTTCCATTTCGCAGGCCTCACTGTCACTGATGTATGAACTTACCGCCGGTCAACCGCGCAGTGAGGTGGAAGATCTCCATGCGACCTTCACCGAGATGATGCACTCGCGGGGAGATTTTCCCGAAGAAAAACTTGATGAACTCGATGATGCCTCAGCGCTGCTGGGCGTGTCGAAATTTCCTGCCCGCGTCAAATGTGCGCTTTTAGGATGGATGGCACTGATTGACGCCATGGGCCACGAACAGGAAGGAAGCTAATGCCAGACAACACCTCTCAACCGCTGCCAGCCAACCCACCGACCGCAGCGGATGTGGAAGAGGCACTGCGCGATGTTATCGACCCGGAACTCGGCATTAATGTCGTGGATCTAGGTTTGCTCTATGGTGTTCATATGGAGCCGGATGGCAGTGTCGTCATCGACATGACGCTCACGTCAGCTGCCTGTCCACTCACCGATGTGATTGAAGATCAAACCTATTCATGTTTGGAAGGTCTGGTGAAAGATGCGCGTATCAACTGGGTATGGATGCCGCCGTGGGGACCGGAAAAAATTACCGATGAGGGACGCGACCAACTGCGCGCGCTCGGGTTCAATGTTTAACCACCGCGCCCTGCGCAGCATCGCTGTCGCACTTGCTGCTTTCCTCCTCGCGGCATGCAG
>JAUNVN010000067.1:4795-8249 GCA_030537655.1 Bowdeniella nasicola
CCGAGGTTGGCCCCACCGCCACCTCGAGTGCTCCCACGCCAACCCCGACGCCAACACCGAGTGAAACCGCAGCACCGCCGGTGACCTTCACCATCGTTGCGGCCGGCGATATTTTGCCACATCCGAGTGTGTACAATGCGGCTAAACGTGATGACGGTTATGATTTCTTACCGCAGTTCGCACATACCACGCCGCTGATTTCCGCCGCGGATTTGGCGCTTTGTCAAATGGAAGTACCGATCGCTCCACCGGGTACCTCACCGCAAGGTTATCCGGTGTTTGCCGCGCCGCCACAGCTGGTAGATGACCTGCCTGCCGCCGGTTGGGACGGGTGTACGCTGGCTACGAACCATGCTGCCGACCAGGGATTTGCGGGGCTGGAAGCGACCGTGCAGGCCTTTCGTGCCAATAACCTTGGCTATACCGGAGTTGGGATTAGCGATGAGGATCGCGCCCAAGTGGCGATGTATCGCCTGACGAAAGAGGGCCGCTCCATTACCGTTGCCCACGTAGCTGGGACCTATGGACTCAACGGTCTACCCGATCCCGGTGACGGATTCCAGGCGGTCAACGAACTTGGAGATATTATCACCGCCGCGAAACGAGCGCGGGAAGCTGGCGCCGATATTGTGGTGGCTGGACCGCAGTGGGGTGAAGAATACCAAAGCGTTCCCAACGCTGACCAGCGCGCCCTGGCGCAAGAACTTGCGGACAGCGGCGCAGTTGACATTATTTTTGGTTGCCACCCCCACGTGCCTCAACCCATTGAGACTCTCACCTCCAGCGATGGTCGCAGTGTGCCCATCATCTATTCGATGGGTAACTTCATTCACGGCCAAAGTGAGGAATGCTGCACGCTCGCCTCTCTGACCGGGGTTGCGGTGCAAGTTGAGGTCACCGCTAGTGACGATGGGATTAGCGTCGGTCAGATGCGCTACACCCCGATCACCACCGACCGAGATGCGGGGACAAAAAATTATCGCCTTACCGCACTTGCTGCCGGTGAGATGAGCGACTCGACGCTCAGTCAAGCAGAGGCCGAGCGCCGCCTCGCCAATGTTGTGGAGGTGATGGGCGAGGATTTGCTCACCACTGACCTGCCTGCAGGGGGAGCGGATGTGGAGTTACTCGATCGGCAGTGACCTGGGCGATGATTCATCACTCCAGCGGTAATCCCATTACTGGATGTGATGAGTAAAGTCGCGTGTCCAGGTATTACACGCTCCCATTTCGCCGCTTTCATATCCGGTCATAAACCAGTGGGTACGCATATCTGACGAACCGTGTGTCCACTGGTCCGGCTGGACGTGGCCGTGTTGGGACTGAATATGGTCATCGCCAACCGATTGGGTGGCGTTAATGACATCGTGGATCTGGGCTTGGGTGATCGGTTTGACAAACGCTTCACCACTTTCGGGATCAATGGAGTGGCTGGCGTAATGCACCCAAATACCGGCGTAGCAATCCGCTTGGGTTTCCATCCGGACCATTTGGGAGTCAGGACCGATATCTCGGTGGTCAACTGCGCGTAGCTGGCCGGTAATGTGTTGAATATGGTGGCCCCACTCGTGGGCGAGGAGATATTCCTGGGATAGTGGCGCATTGGTCGCACCGAGTTGGCTTTCCATTAACGTAAAGAAGCTCACATCAAGGTAGACGGTGTCATCACGGGAGCAAAAAAATGGTCCTGTTGCACTGGTAGCATCGCCGCAGCCAGTGGATACCGCCTGGGTGAAGAGATGAAGATTCGCGGGCTCATAGTCGATATCAGCCTGGGCAGGGAGCTGTTGTTTCCACACTTCGTCGAGTGATTCAGCCGTGGCAATCATCCGGCATTCGGCATACGTATTTGCCGCCCTACCATCGGTACAGTGGGACAGGTCAACGCCGTGGCTTTCTGCCACCGCGGGGCCCGATTGACTGCTGGTTGGTGCGATTAAATCGAGCGGGTTGCCACCGATGGCCATATATAGCAGCAATACGACGATACCGCCGACACCGCCGATCCCACCGACCATCGCCCCGGTTCGGCCGCGCGAACTACGTGCCCGAGCGGGATTGGTGCGGATTCCATCGTTAAAGGTCATTGCCCCTCATTTCAGCGCGGATATCACGCCATTAGCATATGGCGGCAACCAAAAAGATGCGCGTCTAACTAGTGTTCGCGCCGGTAGCGCCACGCAACCGCGAGATAGGGCAGGCCAATTGGCTGGTCGGGAGCAAAACGCAAATGCTCACGGAGGTACCACAATAAATTGGCTTGCATCCGCTGGCCTGTGGCGGCATCGGCCTGCAGGTAGGAACTGCGCGTACGGGCCAGTGCGAGCACTTCTGGAGTGGAAAGCTGCTGCGTAAAATGGACTAATTCCCGCCCCAGTAGTTCAAAGGGGCCGGCAACCTGCGGGGCAACGCGGGTGGGATGGACATCACCGCTGCGCATAATGCGCGCAAGGCGGTGGACCCATGGGCGGCTAACATCAAGTTGATTCCACACCAGCGCGAGGATGCCATCGGGCCGTAAAATTCGCGCAGCCTCCATACTCGCGTACGTCGGCTCGACCCAGTGCCATGCTTGGGCGTAGGAGACCAGGTCAGCGCAACTTGCTGTAAGGCCGGTGCGCTCCCCGGTGGCCCGCGCCACCCGGATACCGCGCTTGGCGAGCTCAGCAGCCAGGTCCGCATCGGGTTCCACCGCAATCACCTCGTTGACGTGGGATTGTAACTGGGCGGTGAAAATCCCGGTGCCCGCGCCAATATCAACCGCCGTATGGGGGCGATGGGAACAGACCGCGGAGAGAATTGCATCCGGATAGTCTGGCCGTACCTGGCGGTACTCCCCGGCGCGTTGCCCAAAACTGTCTCCTCCCGCAGCAGGCACACGCAACTGGCGGTGGGGATTTGGCAGGTGCGGGATTGGGCGGTGATGCATAGCCTCCATTGTAAAAGTAGACTTGAGCGCGGCCTACAGAAAGATGAGCAGTGATATCAGCCCACGACCTCTCGGTGCGTATTGGCGCGCGCGAATTGTTACGCCAGGCAACCTTCCATGCCGGCGCTGGCCAGCGTGTTGCACTCGTGGGGCGAAATGGAGCGGGAAAAACCACCCTCACCTCGCTCCTTGCCGGCACGCAGGCACCCGATTCGGCAATCAGCTATAGCGGGTCGATCACCACGCGCGGGCAGATCGGCTACCTGCCACAGGATTCACGTACCGGTGATTTGGACGAACTCGCAATGCAACGGGTGCTTTCTGCGCGCGGCCTGGGAGATTTGCGGCGGCGAATTGAACGTGCGGAAATGGAAATGTCCACCAGCGTCGGTGCGCGCCAACAGCGCGCGATGGAACGCTATGCGCGTCTCGATGCACAATTCACGATGCGCGGCGGGTGGGCAGCCCAGGCGGAAGCGGCGAGTATTACCGCGAATCTGGGTTTGGATCCGACCGTGTTAAAAC
>JAUNVN010000068.1 GCA_030537655.1 Bowdeniella nasicola
CTTTCTTCGGGAGCTTGTATCGCGCGAGATGGCGATCACAAAATTCGCGGAGCTGATCAATGTTGGGTTCTTCTGCCCCGTCATCAATTGCCATCACGGCAACCACCGCTTCGCCCCACTTCGGATCGGCTTGGCCAACAACGGCAACATCATGACAGCCCGGATAGTCGATCAGGACCCGTTCAAGTTCTGCGGGGTAGACGTTTTCACCGCCGGTAATAATCATGTCTTTGAGGCGATCAACGATAAAGAGGTAGCCATCTTCGTCCGCGTAGCCGATATCACCCGAGCGGAACCAGCCATCGTAAAATGCCGTTTCGTTAGCTTCGGGGGCATTCCAATATCCGGGGGTAACGTTGGGACCGCGCACCCACATTTCACCGGTTTCACCCGGTGTAGTCACATCTTCTAACGTGGCGGGATCAACGAGTTTCACTTCGGTATGCAACATCGAAATCCCACACGATCCAGCTTTCTGCGTGGTCATTGCAGCGGGCAGATAGGTGGCAAAGGGAGCGGTTTCAGTCAGGCCCCACGCCTGCTGGACAAGCACTCCTTTTTCTTCATATTTATCGATGATCACCGGTGGAACAGGAGCACCCGCACAAATGACCGCGCGCCAGCTTTCAAGATTCGCGTCCTGAAACTCGTCCTGGTTTGCCATCACCAGTAGCTGCGCTGGGACAACGAAGGCGGAGTTGATCTGATATTCCTCAATATCTTTTAAGGTTTGCACCGGATCGAAAGTACGGCGTACGACGGTGGTATTGCCGCGTTCAAAGGCACGGATTGTGAAGGAGTTGAGCGCACCGATATGGAACATCGGTGCACATGCGAGGTTCATATCGCCAACGCGAGTATCGACCGATGTGTCAACGTTGACGGCATTCCACCAAATATTGCCAAAGGTCAGCTGCACTCCCTTGGGTACACCGGTGGTTCCGGAGGTAAAGAGCAAAAGTGCAAGATCTTCCATCCCTTCAGGGCGCGGCTCGGCAACTTCGGGAGCAATGTCAATAAAGGACTCACTGGCACGATGCCAATACGGTGGGAGTTTTTCCGGCACCTCGACGGCCGGATCGTCATCGATGAGGAAGATATGCTGCCGCTGGGCGCCATAGACGTGGGAGAGCACTTCGGCGTGGCTGCCTTCAACAATGATGGAATGCGGAGTGCCGCGGACCAGGAGTTCAGAAATTTCAGCAGGTGCCAGGCGGAAGTTCAGCGGCATAAAAACCCCACCGAGCCACCAGGTGGCGAACATGGTGGAAAGGAATGCTTCGGAGTTCATTCCCAGATAGGCGATCCGGTCGCCGTCTTTCACCCCGGCCGCACGTAAGCGGGTCGCCATTTTTTGTACCCGCGCAGTGAATTGCGCGTAGGTGAATTCTTGACCTTCATAGATCACCGCCATCCGGTCTGGCACATAGTGGGCATAGCGGGCCAGAAATGTGGCCGGATTCAGATCAAGTTGGCCAAGTGGACGGCTGAGCGAATGATCGATTTTCACGGTGAGCTCCTCGCAGTGGGGTGGGCGGCGTCACATATGACTGGTTGTGATCTCTTTCTACTGCACGACGCCAGGTGTGGCTAGGCGATGTGTTATTACGTGGAACACCGGGTGGGCAATGCCCACCCGGTGCGAACCTAGAAGAACGTGGAGATGTTTTTCACCATCAACACGTTGATGTCAAAGAGGATGAAACGGTTGGCAACCTTAAAGGAGCCATCCTCACCGACGCGCACAATATCGCGGCGTTCGCCGGCGTACCAGTCCTGTTCGCGTTCCAACCGGGAGCGCCAGACGATGAAGTTTGTCCGGGCAAGAATTTCTCCTTCACCGTGATGACGGGCTGTGAGATTCGAAATCAGGTGACGCGTCCGGCTGGGTGGGTCTTCGGCCCAGGCCATTCCCGAGTCGAACCGTCTGATTCGCCAGGCCAGTGAATCTTTCGTTTCGTCATAAAACGCCGCTTCGTCCTCTTTTGCGATCGACAGTGCCTGCTGGCGACGTGTGCGGTTGGAGCGGGTGGGAGCCCAGTAGTGGAGATCCTCGTCAAAAATTTCAAGCCAGTCGGCAAACCGGCCGTCATCAAGCAGCTCTGCTTCGTAGAAATAAAACTGTTGCAAGCGATACCAGGTGTCCAGGTCAACGAGGGTGCCTTCCAGCTCGTCCGTTGCCTCGGCACCGGCGGCGTGAACCACGTGCTTATCGGTAGCCATCTCTCTTCGTCCTTCGCGTTAGCGGGCGAGCTTTTTTATATTCACTGCGGGATTGGCGAGATCCTCAGCGCTGACCTGCTTTTCGCGGTCAATAATGCGCCGGGCTGCTCGCACCGCCATCCCGCCGTCAATTGCCGCGGCACCAATAACGGTGCCCTGCGGTGTAAGTCGAAATGCCATTTGTGGTTTCCCATCAACTTCGCGCACGACCGTGGTGCCCGGCGCTGACATTTCCCCGATTCCTTCGACATGTACGCCGTGGCGGTCGGACCAAAACCACGAGGAGCCAAATGTGGGCAGTTCCTGACCCAAAATTGACGCTGCTGCTGCCTGACCCTCATTAGCTGCCGACTCCCAGTGTTCGTGGCGGCGAGCAAGGGAGCCGTCGGCGTGGCGTTCGCGCGCAATATCACCGATTGCCCAGATTTGCTGGTGGGTGGTGCGTCCGCCGGCATCGACGAGGACACCGCCCTCCTGATCGAGTTCGGCCGAAGCTGCTAGCGGACAGTAGACTTCCAGCCCAACTGCGACGATCACGAGATCCACATGGATCTTGTGATCACCTTCGGTGTCGTGGTGACCATCCAAATCAATGGCATAGTCCGTGCCGGTATGCACAATTTCAGTTGGCAGGCCGGTAAAGACTTCAATACCTTTTTCCCGGTGCATCTCATGGAGCACTTCGGCGATCTCGGCACCCACCGCCGGTACCAGCGGCACCGGAGCGGGATCAATCAAGGTCACCTCGCACCCGCAGGTAACCGCGGTGGAGGCAACTTCAGCACCGATCAGACCGGCACCAATGATTGCCACGCGTACCCCGGGTTTGAGCGCCTCACGTAGCCGTTTCGCATCGGCTTTCGTCCGTAAGGTTAACAGGCCCGGGTCATCGCCCCCGGGGATTGTCAACTGCCTGGCTTGACCGCCGGTCGCAATCACGATCGCATCGGCGTGAATGGTGGAGCCGTCATCAATGACCGCGGTCATCGAGTCGGGATCAATCCGATCCACGCGGCCGGTGAGGACCTCGACATTGTTTTGTTCATACCACGTTGGCGGGGCAAGCAGGGTATCGTCCTCGCTGAATTCTCCGGTGAGAAGTTCCTTCGACAACGGTGGTCGGTCATAGGGCAGACCTTCGGGGTCGATAATCTGCACCGTGCCGGAAAACCCGCGTTGGCGCAATTCTCTCGCACAGGAGAATCCTGAGATTCCTCCGCCAATAATGAGGACGGACTGGGGAGCCATTACTCCTCCTCGGGTGCCTCACCGGGGAAGAGGTACACGTCGTCGCCACGCACCTCCACCTTGTGAGCGCGGGTATCTTCGGTGGCGGGCATGCACAGCACTTTTCCGGTGCGCATGCAGAAGCGAGCAGTATGCATCGGACATTCGACTTCGTCATCTTCGATCCACCCGTCAGCCAGTGACGCATCAGCATGGGTGCAGGTGTCATCGAGGGCGTACCATGCGCCGTTATCGGAGTGGAATAGTGCGATCCCATCATCTTGGCCGACAACGTCGGGCTCAATGACGATTGCTTCGCCCTCTTCCACATCATCAATTGATGCGACCTTGATACCGTCAGTCATTTGTTATGTCCTTCCTGCGTTTCATGCCATGCCGGAGTGGTCATCAACTCGCGCCACTTGCGGTAGAACGCGCGTCCTGCCGCGTCTGAATACAGACCTGAGGTGGAGCCGGGGTGGCGGCCGTCATCCTCTTCCGTACCAAGACCCATCTGGTAGTTCAACGCGACGCGGTTGGTGATAAACCCACCCGCGATAGCTTGACATTCTGACCAGTTTTCGCCGTCATCCTGCTCAAAGATCCCCGAAGGACCGAAGGTGCGCAGGTTGTGCAGGCGCTGAGCTTGCTTCACATCGTCAGGCATTGATGCATCCAATACTGTCCAGGCCCATACTTCCATCTGGTTGGGTCCTTTAGGATGCCACACGCGAATTGAGCCATTGACTGGCAGGTAGGAGAAGTTCGGGAAGACGGTAGCGTGACCGTTGGTCAGTGGCCCTTCAACCCGTTCGGTTCCCAGACGTTCGCGTAAATAGTCATAGTCGTAATATTCGTGCACCAGTGAGTTATCGAACCGGTTCTTAGGGTGGACCGGGAAACCGGCGCCGTGGCCTTCGGGCGAGTTGAACTGGCGACCAGGGCGGTCAGCGATTTCTTTCTTCGGTCCGCGTCCGGTTGGTGACATCACCATCAGTGCGGAGGCATGTGACATATTCACGTGGTACCAGTCGGTGGCGAACTGTTCTGCTGCCAGCTTCCAGTTGCCTTCCAACACCCATTTCATTACGCCGCCCACAACCACCGTGCCTTCGGGGTCACGATCCATGAACGCGTCGATATACCAGCGCATATCGCCAAGGGTTTCTTCCAGCGGTTTTGCATCGGGATCCCAGTTTCCAAAAATTAATCCGCGATAGGACTGGACGTTGGGAACCTCAACCAGTCCCCACTGGGAGCGATCAAAATCGGGACCGTAGGCTTCTTCATTCGGGACGTTCGCAAGTTGACCGTCAAGACCGAATGCCCACCCGTGATAGGTGCAGGTGAAATTTTTCAGGGTTCCAAAGTCTGCACGACATACCCGTGCACCGCGGTGGCGACAGGAGTTGAGGTAGGCGCGAATATTCTTCTTGCGGTCCTTAACAACCAAAATGGGGTCCTCACCCATGAAGGTTTGGAAGAAATCACCGGCGCGCTTGAATTGGGATTCATGTGCCAAAAATAGCCATGAGCGCGCAAAAATGCGCTTCATTTCCTGCTTGTAGATCGCCTGTTCGGTAAAAATACCGCGATCAACGAGGCCACCTTCTGCGTCCACCATGGTGGAAACATCGAGATTGGTGTTGAGCTCATCTGGGCGCGGAAGTTTACCGACAGGAGGCACATATTTCGTTGCGTGTTCAGTCATCGCAACTGCACTCCTTCCGAACGTGGGGCTGGGCACTAGCGAAGGAAGCTAGTGCCTTCAGCTTGCCAGCAAAAGGCAAAATTCGGACGAAACTGTGCCGAACAATGAAAAGCGGTACGTTGCAACGCGATGTTCCATCAAATGGCACACCACGGGGAATTGTCCAAAATGCGGCATTTTTTGCGCTACGGGGTGACAAAAGACCGTAGGCTACACTCAGCGCCGCCGCGACGATTCAGCAAAGGAAGTGCGATGCGTGCCTGTGTTGTCACCCACCATGACCCCTCCAATCCACTAGCTGCCATGCAGATTCGCGATGTGGCACCGCCCGCGCGGCGTGAGGGGTGGGTGCGCATCAAGTTGGAGGCAGCATCCCTCAATATGCACGACCTGTGGACCCTGCGCGGGGTGGGGCAAGACCCGCAGGTGCTTCCGCTTATCCTCGGTTGTGACGGAGCGGGTATTCTCCTCGATGATGCGCCAGATCTTCCTGCCGGCAGTGCGGTCATCACCCATCCGGTAATTGCCAGTGCGGATCGCGGAGGGGGTGATGAAACCCTCGATCCACAACGTGCCTTGGTGTCCGAACGTCACGATGGGACCTTCGCCGAAATTATTTCGCTGCCCGCGCGTTGTGCACTGCCCCGACCGCAGCACCTGAGTGCGTCCGAAGCGGCCTGTGTGCCGGTCGCTTGGGGAACCGCTTTTCGGATGTTACGCCGTGCCGGAGTGCGTGCGGGGATGAGCGTGCTCGTTCAGGGCGCGAGCGGCGGGGTGAACTCAGCAGCGATTGCCCTGGCTCGCGCGAGTGGTGCGCGCGTGTGGGTCACCTCGCGTACGAAAACCAAACGTGACTTTGCGCGCAGCTTGGGGGCACATGAAGTGTTTGAGACCGGTGGGAGATTGCCCGAACGAGTTGATGTCGTCGTTGATAATGTCGGCGCTAAAACCTGGGCACATTCGCTGCGGTGCGCAAAACCCGGGGGCGTAATTGTCACCTGCGGGGCAACGACCGGCGCGGATGTCAATGCCGAGCTGTTGCGGGTCTTTTTCCATCAGCTCTCCATTATTGGTTCCACCGGTGCAACCCGCAGTGAACTACTTGAGACGATTGCGGTGATGGAGAACTTTGCGCTGCGACCGACCATCGATAGCGAGATCGCGCTGAGTGAGCTGCCGCAGGCGATGGCAAGAATGGAAAAATCCGAGCTGATCGGCAAGGTTGTCATCACCGACTTTATTAACTGATTTGTCCAAATCGCCGGAATTTCTCAACTAGCTGTCGCTATCATCGAAATGATTACGTTAGAGTGCTAAGGTCACACTAATAATCGATCAATGCTAGAGCCGTGAATACTGCCTAGTGCTGGATTCTATCCCGACGAAGTGGAGGACACCATGTCTATTAACCCTCCCCCAGAAATCATCAATGTTGCAGAAGATGGTTTGCTGAAAAAGGCCTACACCCCCTTTGGTGCAACGTTTATTTCCGCGATGTACGCCGGCGCAATGATTGCGGTTGGCTTCGTATTTTTCACCACCTCCCAAATGGGAATCACCGACCAAACCTGGGTGGGTTTGACCAAAGTTATCGGTGGCATCGTCTTCTCCACTGGTCTGGCACTTGTGGTAATGACCGGATCCGACCTGTTTACCTCCACGTCGATGACCCTCATTCCCGGTTGTGAAGGCAAATTACCCTGGTCACGCCTGCTGCAGCACTGGGGGGTTGTCTACGTTGGAAACTTCGTTGGTTCGGTGTTGATCGCCATCCTGGTTTTCCTTGGGGGCTTACCCGCTGGTTATAAGGGTGCGTGGGGGGCAACGGTGATGAATATCGCCACCGCGAAGGTTTCGCACCCATTTTTTGAAGCGCTTGTGCTCGGCATCATGTGTAACTTCATGGTGTGCCTGGCCGTGTGGATGACCTTTGCTGGCAAATCGGTTGCAGATAAGATTTTGGGTCTGACCATGCCGATTGCACTCTTTGTTGCCTCCGGGTTTGAACACTCGGTTGCCAATATGTTTATGATCCCGCTCGGCCTGATTGTTAAGGGTCAGGGGGATCCGGCCATTATTGAAGCCACCGGCAAAGCGATCGGTGAATTCGACGGTTTGACCATCGGGACGTTCCTGATCAATAACCTGCTGCCCGTTACCATCGGCAACATCATTGGTGGGGGCGTCTTTGTCGGGTTGGGAATGTGGCTATGGCACCGCCGCCTGGCCAACACCGCACAAAAGGTCGCGAATTAACGTCAACCGGAAAGAAACGCCCCATCGGGGGCGTTTCTTTTTTGTATTTTTAGCGTAATTCTGGCGATCCTTGCGCTAACTTAGGTGAAAAACCGAAGAAATACTTGCCGAACAGATCCGCGTAAGTGCCGATACTCAAAATGTGATATTCGCCAGATTTTTGGACAGTCGTCCAGTTTTTCTAGCGGATTTTGTCTCACTCGGTGTAAAACTAGTGCTGTTTGTCTTTTTCGGCCCATCGGCCGCCATAACAGAGAAAGGAATGACGATGCACTATGCGATCTTGATGTCCCTGATCGCAGCAGGCTGGGTGGGGTCGCGCGTGGCGCGCACAAAACCGGCGCTGCAACGCCCCTTAATGGTGATATACATTATCGCGGCACTTACCTACCTAGTCTGGCGGCCGCTGTATTCGATCCCGAGCGCTGACCGGTGGAGTATTACCGCCGGCTGGCTCTTTTATTTGATGGAAGTCCTCGGGTTCATTCAGGTTCTCGGGTTTATCTTGCTATTTTGGTTTCCGGCGCCAAACCGTCGGGCTCCGCAGTTGCATGCCGAGAGTGCTCCCAGTGTTGACATCTTCATCGCGACCTATAACGAGCCGATTGACATCCTCGAAAAAACGGTCGTTGCCGCCACACAGCTGGACTATCCTACCGATGAAGTGCA
>JAUNVN010000069.1:0-3440 GCA_030537655.1 Bowdeniella nasicola
ACCTTCGCCACCTGCGTTCGCGTTCGCAAGTCCGCCTTGCGGGTGCAGTCTTCATAATCGTGGTGGTTTTGGCCGCAATTGGAACGCTGATCGGACCGCGGTGGAACCCACCGCAGCAAGCCAACGTGATTGGAGCGATCCCAGCGGATACCACCATCGGCGGCCACCCGGTGGGGACGTATGGCGTTACCGCCACGGTCGAGCAGATCACGCCCACGCAGGGACCGGCTTTTCTCGCCACGGTCTACCGGCCCGATACCGAGACGCGCCAACTACCCGGGGTGGTATTTGTCCACGGCGCAGGCACCAGCGACCATCGGCGGTTTGCGCCCCATGCCACAGCGCTCGCGTCCGCGGGGATTGTCGCACTCGTACCAGACAAACCGATGCGTGAATATACCCTCACCCACCGTGACTATGGCGCGATGGCACGCGACTACCGCCAGGCGGTGGCCTATCTGCGTGGGGACTGGCAGGTTGCGAGCAGCCAGGTGGGGGTCTATGCGGAAAGTGAAGGCGCATATATCGCGCCAATTATGACGGTCATCGACCCCGAAATCGCATTTATCGCGCTGGTATCAGCTCCGGTTGTCACCCCGCGGCAACAAGCGGCATTTGCCACCGATAACTACCTGCGTAACACCTTTGTGCCCGCACCGCTGTTCCACATCATCCCGCGGATGCTCGGCGTGGAATTTCCCTATGGAAGTTTCGACTATGCCGATTTTCCCGCCGGTGAATACCACCGCCGTGTCACCTGTCCGGTCCTGATGGTCTACGGCAGTGCCGACCCATCGATGCCACTGGTGCAAGGTCCACGCGAACTTGGCACTGACCTGGCGTTAGCTGGCAATGATCAACTCACGGTGCGGTACTATGCCGGGGCCAACCACGGGATTAAAATCGACCAGCAACTCGTTGAGCAATTTCTCAACGATACGGCCGCGTGGATTCTCGGGTTACCGGCGACCGCCACCACCAGCCCGGCGATTGCTGGGGCGCAACCGGTCCAGGAATATCAGGCCATCACCCCGCCAGCCGCCCCGTGGTACATGTCGGGAGCAATGATCATCTATACGGCTGCGGCCGGACCGGTGATTGCGATTGGTGGAGCGATCATCGCGGCGATCATTGCGGCAATCGCCGCGCTCCGAGCGCGGTTCCGCGGCGAAAACTCCCGCGGACGGCCCAGTCAAATGCAGCGCACGACCGTGCGGCTGACCACCGCTGCACTGCTTGCCATCGTTGCCGCCTGGGTGATCTATCTGGCCTACCTCACCACGGTCGCGCGGTTGGCATTGAACTATCAGACCTCATCGACATTGGTGATGGGCGGATGGGGAGTCGTTAATCTGTGCGCAATCGGTGCGATCCTCGTGCTCACGATTGCGCTGCGTCAACTGTGGCAGGCGATGACAAGCCCGGTGCGTTTCACCTTCGCGCAGGTGGTGCTGATTGCCAGTGAATTGAGCGCGACGACTCTGATGTGCCTGCTGGGGGCCTATTGGGGGCTGTTCTCACCGCTGTCATTGATCGCGTAGTTGTGCCAGGTAGTGGACAACAGCTGAATTTTTCTCGCGCTTAACGTTACAATCCCTGCATGCGTATGGCGACGACACTACTTGTGTGCCGCGATGAGGCTGCCTGACGGGGAGGACGCTCATCGCGGAGAGTGAGTGATTCCTGCCCACCAGTATCCACCGTGAAGTGAAGGATCTATGAAAACCGTCGGCCCACGTAATGCGCAGCAGCCCTCTGGCATGCCCATTGAGAAATATCGTCCATTTTTTGAAGTTAATCCCGTCGATCTTCCCGACCGTACCTGGCCAAACAAACGCATCACCGCGGCCCCCAGATGGCTGTCTACCGACCTGCGTGATGGTAACCAGGCGTTGATCGAACCGATGGATCCGCGGCGCAAACGCGAAATGTTCGACCTGTTGGTGGCCATTGGCTATAAGGAAATCGAAATTGGGTTTCCGGCTGCTAGCCAAACGGACTTTGATTTTGTCCGCCATCTCATTGAAGATGACGCAATTCCCGATGATGTCACCATTTCGGTGCTCACCCAGGCGCGCGCTGATCTCATTGAGCGCACCATCGACTCCCTGATCGGGGCAAACCGCGCGACGGTCCACATGTATAACGCGACCGCACCGGTATTTCGCGACGTCGTCTTCCGCAATGACCGCGCCGGTACGAAAGCGCTGGCGGTCAATGGTACGCAAACAGTGATGGACTATGCCGAAAAAGTCATTGACGATGACACGGTGTTTGGCTATCAGTATTCACCCGAAATTTTCGTTGATACCGAACTCGAATTCGCCCTGGAAGTGTGCGAAGCGGTAATGGATACCTGGCAGGTTGGTGCTGATCGGGAAATTATCTTGAATCTGCCGGCCACCGTGGAGCGGTGCACACCGAACGTCTATGCCGACCAGATCGAGTGGATGAGCCGTAACCTGTCTCGACGTGAGCATGTTGCACTGTCTGTCCACCCCCATAACGACCGCGGTACCGCCGTTGCCAGCGCTGAACTTGCCATGATGGCGGGAGCCGACCGGGTGGAAGGGTGCCTCTTCGGCCAGGGGGAACGCACCGGCAATGTCGACCTGGTGACCTTGGCTCTTAACCTGTTCAGCCAGGGGATCGAACCCACGATTGATCTCAGTGATATCGATAATATCCGCCGCACCGTTGAACAGTGCACCCGCATGGATGTCCATCCGCGTCATCCCTACGGCGGCGATCTGGTTTACACTGCCTTCTCCGGCTCCCACCAGGATGCGATCGGTAAGGGCTTTGCCCGCCGCGAAGCTGATGTTGCCACCGCCGGTGGTGCCGATCGCGCAGTTGTCTGGCAGGTACCTTACCTGCCGGTTGATCCCCACGATGTTGGCCGCACCTACGAGGCAGTCGTGCGTGTGAATTCCCAGTCCGGCAAGGGTGGGGTCGCCTACCTGCTGTCATCGACCAGGCATTTGGAACTGCCCAGGCGCCTGCAAATTGAAGTATCACGTATCGTTCAGCAACATTCAGAAGCCGATGGCGGTGAAATTACCGCAGAATCGCTGTGGCGGATCTTCGCTGACGAATACCTGCCAGCACATACCGCACCGGGATTAACCCCCTGGGGGCGGTTCTCACTGCGCGGTACCACCGTGACCACTGCAGATGATGGTGAACACGCAACCTTGACCGTATCGCTGCGTGATCGCGATGAGGAACACATCCTTGCTGCCACCGGTAACGGTCCCATTGATGCCTTCACTCGGGCACTGGCCGATATTGGTATCGATGTGCACGTCCTGGATTTCGCCGAACATGCACTGTCCACCGGTGGAGATGCTACCGCTGCTGCCTATATTGAAGCCGAGGTTGACGGCCAGGTGCTGTGGGGAGTGGGGATTGACCCGTCCATTACCACCGCGTCATTTAAA
>JAUNVN010000069.1:3450-8038 GCA_030537655.1 Bowdeniella nasicola
TCGGCGATTAACCGTGCGAAACGCGAACGTCGGCCCGAGTCGTGAAAACCTACCGGGATGAAGCGGTCGTACTGCGCACCTACAACCTGGGCGAAGCAGACCGAATCCTGGTTTTGCTCACGCATTCCAACGGCCAAGTTCGCGCGGTAGCCAAGGGGGTGCGCCGCACCGCTTCGCGCTTTGGGGGGCGGCTAGAACCGTTTAATCACGTCGCATTGCAGCTGTATCGCGGCCGGAATTTGCACACCGTTACCCAAGCGGAGTCGGTCCATGCTTTCGGGGCGGTACTAGCGGCGGACTATGACAAATACACTCGCGCGAGTGTGATGGTCGAGGTTGCGGAACGCCTCACCGGTGAAGATGACATGTCCACGCAGCAATACCTGCTGCTGATCGGTGCCCTACACGCCCTGGCGCGAGGGAAATTGCCGGCGCAATTCGTAGTGGACTCCTACCTGTTGCGTGCACTCGCCCTTGGCGGATGGGCACCGTCATTTTATGACTGTGCTGTCTGCGGGACCGCCGGACCGCAACCCTATTTCGCGATCCCAGCCGGAGGGGCTGTCTGCCAGGTTTGCCGTCCGGCAGGCGCCAGCCAGCCCCCACCTGATGCGTTGCGACTTCTCGGTGCGCTACTGTCGGGGGACTGGCACGAAGCCGCCAGTATTGATCAGGCCGCTGCAGCCAGTGCCTCCGGATTGGTTGCGGCCTATGTGCAATACACAATGGAGCGGCGCTTGCGCTCACTGTCCTTCATTCCGGTTAACGAGAGATAATAGCGCCATGCAATACCTCGCTCCGCCCGCGCACCCATCGGGTGCCCGGCCACCACAACTGCCGGATGACCTCATTCCCCGCCATGTCGCAATTGTGATGGACGGGAATGGGCGGTGGGCGAATGACCATGGTTTGCCGCGCACAGCTGGCCATGAAGCCGGTGAGGCTGCGCTGTTAGATGTGGTGGCCGGCGCGATTGAAGCGGGGGTGAAATATATCTCCGCCTATGCGTTTTCCACTGAAAATTGGAAACGCTCACCTGACGAAGTGCGGTTTTTAATGGGGTTTAACCGCGATGTGCTGCGCCGTCGCCGCGATGTGATGCACCAGTGGGGCGTGCGGGTGCGATGGGCGGGCAGGCGCCCACGGCTGTGGAAATCGGTGATTCGCGAACTGCAGACAGCTGAGGAACTTACCCAGCACAATGACGTGTGCACCTTGACGATGTGTGTTAACTATGGCGGACAAGCCGAACTTGTTGATGCAATGCGCCAGATTGCCAGTGATGTCGCCAGCGGGAAACTCAGTCCAAAGGGTATTAGTGCCACGACGATTGCCAAACACCTATACGTGCCTGAACTGCCTCCGGTTGATCTATTTTTACGAACCGGGGGAGAACAGCGCACGTCAAATTTCTTACTGTGGCAAGCTGCTTATGCCGAAATGCTCTTCCTCGATACCCGCTGGCCCGAGGTGGATCGGCGGACGCTATTTGCGGCGATTGAAACCTATGCGCGTCGTGACCGGCGCTATGGCAGTGCAATTGATCGGGTGGCAATCACCGATCCGAACCACTAGGAGCCCAGGCAATGTTCGGCGGCGTTGCGATAACGCCGCCGGATGGATATCCGCCACCAGGTGAGGGCGCTCAGGGCGAGGATAACGATCAGTAGTGGCCACCACGTGCCGGTAATGGCTTGCACGGCCGCTGTCCACACCGCCAGCAGTCCCATCGAATACATCGCGGCCCAGGCTAAACAGCCGGGGAACATGGCGATCGTATATTGACGCCAACGCATTGACACGAAACCCGCACCGGCATTGACGGCAGTTTGGAACCCGATGGTGAGAAAACTCAGGGGAATGATCACCAGTCCCCATTTTTCCAGAGCCGCTTTGCCACGTTTAGGTATCGGTCCGGTAAACCAGGTATGTAACGCTCGCATCATGCGGTTGGTCGCACGGGTGTGGATGGTGCGGTTGGCGAGGAAAAATGCAAGCCAATAGGTCGCTTGGGCACGACAGAAGACGACGATGAGTAAGAAGGAGAAAATGAGCCAGAGCGGTCCGGTGGCAACAAATTCGGGCATTATCGATTACTCGCGTCGGTCAGCTGGCAGCTCGCTGGCACATTCACGACAGATTCCAAATAGCTCCAGGGTATGGTCAACATCAATAAAACCGTGGGCTTTCGCGATCTGTTTTGCCCAGGTCTCCACTTCACTATCAGCAAGTTCTACCGCCATTCCGCATTCGCGACAGACCAGATGATGGTGGTGCCCGCGGGCCTGGCACATTCGGTAGAGGTTTTCATCCTCAAGACGGATCACATCAACCAGTCCGCTGGCAGCCAGGGCCTGCACGGTGCGATACACCGTCGCTAAGCCGATTGTCTCTCCGCGCTCACGCAGCAGATCGTGCAGATCTTGCGCGGAGCGGAAGTCATCAAGCTGGGTCATCAGCTCCTTGACAGCTACACGCTGGCGTGTCATCCGTTGCATGGGCTCCTCCCCGGCGGCGGTTTCTTAGGGCACCCACAACCGGGTGCACTATCGAGACTATCGCGTATAGGCCGATGAGGAGAAGCACAATCGTGGCTCCGGGACTGGCCGCATACACCCAGGTGAGGAGCAGTCCAACCACTGCGGTCGTTGCCCCAATGATCATGGCCAGGTGCATAGTCGCGCGAAATGAGCGGCACAACAGCTGCGCGATCGCGACCGGCACGATCATTACCGCCGAAACGAGCAGCACCCCAACCACACGCATCGCAATTGATACCGTCAGTGCCGCAACGACCGTGATGGTGATGTTTAACGCTCCGACTGGCAGACCGGCGGCGCGCGCAAAGGCCTCATCGAGTGAGAGTGATAGCAGGGCAGGACGTAGCCCGATTCCCACGATGATAATCACCAGCGCCAAGATGATAATCCACATTGCATCGGCTCTTGACACGGTAGCAATGGAGCCGAAGAGGTAGCCGGTGAGATTATTGGCACTGCCACCGGCCATTCCGATCAGCAACACGCCGGCAGCGATCCCGCCGTAAAACATGAGCGCCAAGGCCACATCACCGCTGGTGCGCCCACCGGCGCGAGTCACTTCGATAATGATCCCGCCAATAACCGAGGCGATCACCGCACCGGGAATTGCCCAGGCATCGTTATTGCTCGCCCCCGCCCAAGATGCGGCAAGCCATCCCATTGCCACGCCGGTGAGTGCGACGTGGCCGATCCCATCACCAAGGAGCGCTAATCGTCGTTGGACGAGATAGGTGCCAATAATCGGCGCGGTCAGACCAACGAGGATCGCAGCGAGCAGCCCACGTTGCATCAGTGGTGAAGCGAACATTTCGAATAGATCCACTAACCCATCACCTGCTCATCAATCAGCCGGCCGTTCGCAATAGTCAGCGTGCGAGTAATTAGCGGCGCAAATGGCCCCAGTTCATGTAACACCGTAATGATGGTTGCCCCGCGCCGGTGTGCTGCTGCGAGCGTATCGACCACCACCTGTGCCGAGTGGCGATCAACACCCGCTAGCGGCTCATCGAGAAGATACAGCTCAGGCTGACGCACCAGGGCTCGAGCAATGAGCGTTCGTTGCAGCTGACCGCCAGAAAACTCTTGGATTGGATCGGTGGCATGGGCGTGCATTCCCACAGTTTGCAGCGCCTGCAACGCTTTGGTACGTCCGGTATGTCCAGGCCACAGCGATCTGGTAGACACCAATCCGGAGGTCACCAATTCGAGGGCTGTCACAGCCGTTGTGGGCGTGGCGGGGGAGCGCTGAGGAACATAGCCGACCGGTGCAAAGGCTCTGCGGGGATGACGGCGCGCATCATGCCCGTAAATCTCTATCGTCCCGGAAATATTGGGCACCAATCCGAGCAGCGCTTTGATGAATGTTGATTTCCCAGATCCATTGGACCCAAGCACCGCCACGACCTCGCCGGCGCGCACCGTTGTGGTGATTGCCGACAAGATCGGGGCGGTGCCATAGGAGGCATTTAGCTGCCTGACAACAAGCGGATGGATTAGCGACACTGCAACGCTTTACGCAGTTCTTGCAAGTTTTCTTCCATCAACACGAGGTAGTCCTTATCTGTATCGGCGAGATTTTCAATCGGGTCGAGCACCGCGGTTTTCGCTCCTGTCTCCGCAGCGAAGGCTTCAGCAGCCCTCGAGTCGATGAGATTCTCCGTGAAAATCGTGGTGACATTGTATTTATCCATGACCGCTTTCACTTTTGCAAGCGTTGCGGGTGCGGGTTCAGCTTCGGGATCCACACCCGAGAGACCGACCTGGCGCAAACCATACTCGGCCGTGATATAGCCGTAAGCCTCATGAGACACCACGATCGTATCGCCCGAGCACTGAGCTAAACCTGTGTGGTAGTCATCGTGGAGGTCAGCGAGTTTTGTTGTCAGCTCGCGTGCATTGGCGCGATAGTCCTGCGCATGTGCGCTATCGGCACTGGCGAAGGTTTCCGCAAGCTGCTGGGCAACGTGATCCACGCGCATTGGATCCAACCAAAAATGCGGATCTAACCCGCCGAGATCATGGTGATGATGTTGTGTGTCGTGCTCGTC
>JAUNVN010000070.1:0-500 GCA_030537655.1 Bowdeniella nasicola
ACTACTTCAACATCGCCTCATCCATTATCTTGGCGCTGATTGCAGGATTTATTATTGATCGGGTGGTTGAACCACGACTCAACCGCCTTGGGGTTTCACGTGAGTATGTTGACCATCACGACGATGACAACCTCCTTGCGGATGTGCCGGTCCGCCACACGACCGATAATGAAATCGAAGTCGAGCCCTATCGGGCAGGTGAAGAACTCAGCTTGGAGATCTCCAGCCACGAGCGTCGGGCCCTGCGGTGGTCACTGATTGCCGCTGGACTTCTGACCGCCGTGATGCTCATAGCCCTACTGATACCAACCTCGCCGTGGCGCAATGAAGAAGGCGGATTCCTGCCATCGTCACCGCTGTTGAAATCGATCGTATTCATCGTCTTTGCCTACTTCCTGGTCATGGGCCTGGTGTATGGCAAGTTGATTGGCGTGGTCAATAACACCGCGGACATGGTCAACTTCATGATGGACGCCCTCAAAGATGTGCTGGGATTCCTC
>JAUNVN010000070.1:510-7989 GCA_030537655.1 Bowdeniella nasicola
GTCTTAGCATTCATCCTCGGGCAGTTCATCGCGCTGTTTGGATGGACCGGATTGGGACAGTACTCAGCGGTGAAAGGTGCGGCATTCTTGGAGTCGATTAATCTGACAGGTTTTGCTGCGATTATCGGCTTCATCCTGCTGGCCTCGATGCTCAATCTGCTGATCATTTCCGGTTCGTCGATGTGGACACTCATGGCGGCCGTTTTCGTACCAATGTTTGCACTGCTCGGCTACGAACCAGCCTTCGTGCAGGCTGCCTTCCGTGTGGGGGATAGTGCCACGCAGATTATTACGCCCCTTAACCCCTACATGATTGTGCTCCTGGCGATGATGCGTCGCTATGAGCCCGAGGTTGGCTTCGGTACGGTGATGGCGCGCATGCTGCCGTTCGTCGTCCCATTTTGGCTCGCGTGGGCGGGTCTGCTCGCACTGTGGTTCTTTGCTGACCTGCCCCTGGGGCCTGGCAATGCGATTATGTTGCCACGTTAAGCGCTTCGATGGCAGCGATATGGTGGCACGAACACTTCGCATGAAAATCCCAGGTTATTGACTCACCGCGCAGTGATGTCGCCTCAATGCGCCGGCCGGATGGATTCATCTGGCCGGCGCTTTGTGCATAGCGGGTGACGACGCCAACCAGGTGAGCGCTGGCAGCAAGGATTGCGCCGTCATTGATCGGTGGCATCTGGCGGGTGCGCAATTGGCTGGCCGTTGCCTGCCAGGTCGCATCGGCATCTTGGCTGCGGTGGGCTTCACATGTTGGGCACGGGGTGCGCCCGGGAATTACCAGGGGAGAAATAGAGATATCCCACCCTCGTACGCTAGCAACAACGAAGGGGATATCTTCACGCAGCAGCGGCGCAATTCGTGCGGGGTCAGGAAGATAGGCGCAACTGAGCAGCGCGATTGGCCGGGTGGTTGAATCGGGTGGCTGCGTTGGCAAGCGCTGGCGCAACTGCGCCATCTGCCGCGATGAACTCACCGGGTGGCCATTGCCGATCACCTGCACCAGGTGGCCGCTGGCATTGAGTGTTGTTGCAGCCAGCGCCGTGATCGGGTAGGCATCAAGGATAATGACCCGAGCACGCTGCGGAGGTGGGGGTGAACGGAGATACCCGGTATCGCGCAGACGCTGGACGCAGGAGGCAAAAATACGTGCTTCGCTGGCGGAGAGAATCTGTTTTGCGGCAAGGGCGGGGTTATCGCCCATCAACTCCAGGGCTTTGGCTACCGCCATTGAGACCCCGTGAAAGCGGAGCGGTGGCAGCGGTGCGTCGGGCAGACCAACCTGGAGGTCATTGGGACCGCACCAGGTAAAGACGGCAGCAGGGATATAGCTCATAGCTCTAAGCACATGTGAAAAATCTGCTCGTGGCTAGGGCAAATATGAACCTGTGGATAACCTAGTTATCGTCCTCATGTCCAGGAACGTCATCGTGATAGGGCAACGTTCCATCCAGCAGTGCCTGCAAACCCGCATCAAAATCATCATCTGCAGCTGGGGTTTGATCACGTCGAGCCAGGTAGGCCTCAACATCGTCTAAGTCTGCAGCAGTTGGTAACAGGTCGGGATGAGTGAAAATAGCATCGCGGGCAGCACCACCGTCACGGCGTTGGATGGTCTGGAAAAGATGTGCCGCTTCGCGTAACCGAGCCGGGCGCAGCTGCAAACCGACCAGACTCGCGCAGACGTGTTCGGCAGGGCCCCCGGCCACCCGGCGACGGCGTAACATTTCTTGCAGTGCTGCGGTATTAGGCAAATGGGCAGCGGTAGCGGCTTCGGTGATGGTATCGACCCAACCTTCCACGATGGCCAGCGTCGTTTCCAGGCGCTGCAAGGCTGCTTGCTGCTCGGCGGTAGTGGTGGGAGCGAAGACACCCGATGCCATCATTTCGCGGATCGACTCCGGATCGGTGGGATCAACCTGATCGAGGGAGGAGGAGATCTGGTCCATATCAATGCTGATATGTTCCGCATAGGTGGTAATGATCGCTTGGACGTGACTTTCCAGCCAGCCGACCGCGCCATACAGTCGCGCTGCGGCAGCTTCGCGTACCGCTAAAAATTGGGCAACTTCGGCAAATGGTTGTTCGAGTCCGTCGGCAAAGGCTTCAATATTACGGGGGATGAGCGCGCTGTGACCGCCGCCGGTCAGGGGTAAACCAATATCGCTATACCCGAACACTTCTTTCGCCAGGGCCGCCAGCGCATGGCCGGTCTGAAGGGAAAACCCGGTGGCGCCCATTTTGCGCAGTAGCGCGGTGGGAAATAGCTGTTGGAATCCCTCGGGGATCTGGCCACCAAGTGCCCCGCGTTGTTCCATAACCTGTTCCATCGCGTCGGCCATATGTTTGGCAACCGGGGTGGCCAGGGTGATGAAACCATCGGTGCACCGCTGTACCCATTGGCTACGGGAGAGCACATCGCGTCGCCCGGGCGCCGGTGAAAAATCGGTCACCGCATCCAGCCACAGATCCGCCACGGCAAGCATCTGCCGGTAATTGGCATCTTGGGAGGCCACAACGGCTGGATCATCACTGCCCTGGGTGAGCTGGAGGGCTACCTGGGAGGTGACATCGGGAAGGACGGGGGCAGTGTCATCATCACCGTGGCTAAAGAGCAGCTGTTGCATCTGTCCTAACAGCGAGGACAGTTGGGGCCCGTCGGCCGGTAGGGCAGCTGCATCAGCGAGGGCGGCGGGATCCATCCCGGCCTGGCGCATCGCGCGCAGGGCCTCTTCAGCTCCCTGCTCACCGAGCAGTGAACGTAATAGCTGAAACCAGGGGTGGTCAGAATGCTCACTCATATCTTTAGGCTACGGCACTGCTCACAATTTTGCTGGTGGCGCTGTTGCACATCGCGGGGCCAGTGTGGTGGCATTAGCGCATGAGCCTCGCGTCGCAACCATCGCAACTTCACATCGCGTCTGCCCGCCGCCCCCACTTAAGGCGCGCCAGGATTGCCGGGTGGGTGACCTTCCTCTTACTGCTGGTTTCTACCCTCGTGCCGCTTCCCTATATTCTCGAATATCCCGGCCCGACAGTGAATGTTCTGGCCGATTATGACGGCAAGACGCTCATTAACGTGCCCGACGCAGCCGCAGTTGATGGCGAGTTGCTCATGACGACGGTCTCCATTAGCGGTGGCCCTGGCCAGTGGTTGACCGCAGCGACCTTATTGCAGGCGCTTGCAAGTTCCGAAGCGGCGGTCGCGCCGCGAGAAGCACTTTTTCCCGATGCCCTCTCGGCGAGCCAATCCGAACAGATTTCGCAGGCGCAAATGAACTCTTCACAGGAAAATGCGATTATTGCGGCGCTGGAATCAATGGGATATGACCTGGATGTGGAGTTGGAAGTCGCTACGATTACCGCTCAGTCCGATGCGAAGGACAAACTCGCCGTTGACGATATTCTCGTGTCGATTGCTGCGCCAGGTGAACCCACGCTCACGTATCCGAGCTACCGGGAACTGACCGGATTGCTTGCGCGGGTGCCGGTGGGGACAACCGTAAAGGTTGAAGCGCGCCGCAATGATGAAACACTGCGCTATGACATCGCCACGATTGCTCCGCCCGTTGATGCCGAAGGAAGGCCGCAGCGGGAAGGGTCACTGCTCGGTATTGGGCTGTATACCCATCTGAAGAATAATCCGGGTGTTGAATTTTCCCTCGGGGACCAAATTGGGGGGCCATCCGCGGGGTTAATGTTCGCGTTGGGTATCATCGATAAGCTCACCGATGAGTCACTCACCGGCGCGAATAGCATCGCGGGCACCGGCACCATCGCTATTGACGGCCAGGTCGGTCCTATCGGGGGTGTGAACCAAAAGATGCTCGGTGCCTACCGCGATGGGGCACGTTACTTCCTCGTTCCGGCAGATAACTGGGATGAAGCACAAGGCCACGTTCCAGCCGGAATGACGGCAATCCGGGTGGAAACCCTCGATGAGGCATTACAAACACTGCGGGAGATTACCGCCGGAAAACCGCTTAATTTACCCCACGAAGGTTAGGGGGAGAAGGTAGCGAGCAACGCGCTGGTTAGTTGCGGAACGAGGTCTGCACCTCCAACGACCTCATTTGATTTGCGTAGCCGCAATACGCACCAGTGTTCCTCGCTCCGTAACACCCCGCAGCACATCCGCACATCGTCTCGATCGGGGTGGGCCAAATACTCTGCAGTACTGGCCTGAGCGCCAAGTTCGGCTTCGGCTTGTGGCGGTAACACTATCCGTTCGACCACCACCACCGCCCCGGCAACGGCAGGTGGCCAGGAGATCTGGGCCAGTAGCGCTTCTAACGTATCGACCTGGGGTAGTCCCTCTTGTTCGACGGCAGTGAAATGGGCAGGACTGGCCTCGGCTTCGCTACGGATCTGCTCGGGTAGTTCACGAGCGAAGACCGGATCGTCGGTGAGCGCCGCTTTCGTGTCGACCAGGGAGAAAACTCGAATCGGACCGTCCCACGGACCGGTTGCCACATGCGTATCAATCTCACTAACCGCGACGCGTAGGGCCCACTGGCGTGGTGTTGGTTGTTCACTCATAGCTGTGATTGTGTCACGCTAACGAGCCGGGCGCTGTCCGGGCCGCTAGACTAGGTGACAAGTTCGAACAGTATGGAGCGAGAGTGGATTCTTCCAAACGTGACGATGATGACGCGACGCCTGAGCGGGATGACGACCACCGCTTTGAAGGTGAGCAGCCAAATGACGGTGAGGAACGTGATCCGCGCCGCCAAGGTCCGCACGCCCCCGGGGGACCAGGTGACCCGTTCTTTGGTCCAGGTGGGCTGCTAGGCGGGATTTTTAACATCCCTGATGACCGCGCGAATCCGCGTGGCAACAGGCCTGCCAGCCCCTTCGGTTCGATGTTCGGCTCCGGCGGTCCCGCTCGCGGTGGTGGTGGCCGTGGCGGCGGTCAAGGTCGCTTTGGTGGGGGACCATCAGGTGGCAAACCACGTCCGCAGCGGCCGAGTTTTGGTAAAGGCAATCGCAAACCCAGTCCGCTGCTGATCACCCTGCTCGTCTTGGGTGTGATCGCGATGATCTTGTGGGGTGCTGCCCAGTTCTATACCGAAGTGCTGTGGTTTAACCAGATCGAATACTCCTCTGTATTTTGGACCACGTGGATCGCCAAGGCGATCATGTTCTTGATCGGCTTTTTGGTCTCGGCAGCGGCGCTATATTTGGCATTGCGTGCCGCCTACGCCTCGCGGCCGACCAGTGCGATTCCATCGGCGATGGAACGCTACCGCCAATCGATCGATCCGATGCGCAAGTTACTCTTCATTGTCGGACCGCTCCTGGTGGGCGTATTTTCGGGAACCTCACTGGCCGCGCAGTGGCGCACCATTTTGCTGTGGTGGTATGGATCTGATTTTGGATTTGATGATCCGATCTTTGGCCATGATGCATCCTTTTACGTCTTTTCCCTCCCGTTTTGGCGGACGCTAGTCTCTTTCTTCTTGATGATTGCGTTCTTCGCGACGGTTGCGGGTGTGGTTGTGTCCTACATTTACGGTGGGATCCGTACGGCACCGAAATTCCATATGGAAAAGAAAGCGCGGATCTACGCGTCCCTATCTGCCGCATTCGTGGTCTTGCTAATCGCGGTGAACTACTGGTTGGATCGCTATTCACTGCTGGTCGGGGATCAAGAAAAATTCTCCGGGGCAGGCTATACCGATATCAACGCGCAGGTTCCTGCGAAAGCAATCCTGGCAGGAATCGCGTTGATCGTCGTGGTGCTCTTTATCCGCACCGCATTTGCGGGCAGTTGGAAACTTCCGGTTACCGGGGTGGCTCTTATGGTCGTCTCCAGCCTCGTCGTTGGGATGGCCTATCCAGCGCTGATCCAAAAGTTCAAGGTTACGCCCAATGCGGTAGAAACCGAATCACGCTTTATTCAATACAACATTGACGCAACCCTTGCGGCCTACGGGCTTGAAAATGTTGAGACCCAAACCTATGCGGCTAAAACCCAAACCGAGGCCGGTCAGCTACGAAAAGATAGCGAATCAACCGCGTCAATTCGGTTGCTCGACCCGAATGTCATCTCACCGACATTCCGCCAGCTCCAACAAAACCGCCAGTACTACAATTTCCCGGCGCAACTGAGCGTTGATCGTTACGAAGTTGATGGCGAGAAGCTCGATACGGTCATTGCGGTGCGTGAACTGCACCAAGACGGGTTGGAAGAAAGCCAACGCACCTGGGTCAATAACCACACCGTGTACACCCACGGGTTCGGAGTGGTTGCGGCTCGCGGTAATACCACTGCCTCCGATGGACGCCCCCGCTTCATGCAGCAGGGGATCCCCTCCTCCGGAGTCCTTGGTGAGTATGAACCGCGTGTCTATTTCGGCGAAAACACTCCGGAATATTCGATCGTTGGCGCCCCTGAAGGCAGTGAAAAATGGGAACTGGACTATCCCGATGACAAAGCTCCCAACGGTCAGGTCAATACCACCTATCAGGGAGATGGCGGCCCGAGCCTGGGCAATGTGATCAACCAGGTGTTGTATGCGATCAAATTCGGATCGTGGGATATTCTCTTCTCCGACCGGGTTACCAGTGAATCGCAGATTCTCTACGATCGTGCCCCCCGAGATCGCGTAGCCAAGGTCGCGCCCTATCTCACCCTTGACGGACGTGCCTACCCGGCAGTGGTGGATCGTGATGGCGATGATTCCACGCCGAAGGAGCTCGTGTGGATTGTTGATGGGTACACCACGTCGAATAACTATCCCTATTCGGCCCGGGCACAACTCGAACAGGCAACAACGGATTCACTCTCCCAAGATCAGGAGTTGATCGCCCCGAACTCGCAGATCAACTACATTCGTAACTCGGTCAAAGCCGTGGTCAATGCCTATGACGGATCGGTGACCCTTTACCAGTGGGATGAAGACGACCCGGTGCTTGCCGCATGGATGAACGTCTTTCCTGACACGGTCAAACCACGCTCGGAGATTAGTGGCGACCTGATGAGTCACCTGCGCTATCCTGAGGATCTGTTCAAGGTGCAGCGCGAACTGCTCACCCGCTACCACGTCACCGACGCGGCATCCTTCTACTCCGGTGGTGACTTTTGGAATAACCCCAATGATCCCACCCAGGCCAGTGGCACAATTACCCAACCGCCCTACTACCTGACGATGAAGATGCCCGGGCAAGACGAGGCAACCTTCTCACTGACCTCCTCCTTCATCCCTGGAGGCAACACTGACCGGGAGGTCCTCACCGGCTTCCTCGCCGTTGATGCTGAGCCGGGTAACAAGGCCGGCGAGGTTCGCGATGGGTACGGAACGCTCCGAATTTTGGAACTGCCGCGTGACCTGACTGTTCCTGGTCCCGGCCAGGTGCAAAATATGTTCAACTCCACGCCGCGTATTTCCAACGAGTTGAACCTATTGGCACAAAATGCCTCCCAGGTAATCCGTGGTAACCTCCTGACCCTACCGGTTGGTGAAGGCCTGC
>JAUNVN010000071.1 GCA_030537655.1 Bowdeniella nasicola
AATTTGCACGGAATTTCCCGGTCGTGCAGCAGTTGCGCTACTTTTCGCAGTGTCTGATTCGTCCGGCAGAGCACGGCGATGGTCTCACCACGGTGAGGCTGCCACAGTGTGGTAATCGCATGTGCAACGGTTTCGAATTCTTCTCGCTCACTCGGTGCAATGGCAATGCGGGTTTGCCCATCTTGGGCACTGGGGGGCACCGCCAGGGGGTGGACGTCGATCGTACCCATCTCCCGTAGTGGCTGGGCGGTATGGTTTGCAAGGTCAAGAATTGACTTCGCATTGCGGAACGTATAGGTCAATTCGAGCTGCGTGACCGGCTCGCTCCCACCAAAGGTATCGCGAAAATCAGCAAGGGCCTGCGCACTTGCACCGCGCCAGCCATAGATTGCCTGGTGCGGATCCCCCACTGCAGTTACCGCGTGACCATTGCCGAAAAGTGACCGGAGCAGGTGGAGCTGAGCGACAGATGTGTCTTGGAATTCGTCAAGTAACACCAAACGGTAACGGTTACGCAGTGCCTGATGCACGTCGGGTAGCTGGGCAATGTCAACGGCCAGCGCCGTGTGGTCCGCAAATTCACTCACTCCAAGCTCAACCTTGCGTTGCTGATATTCCTCGATCAAATCCAGCAGCAGGTAGCGCGAAATCAGGGAGATGATGACGTTGCCAGCCTCTGCAGTCATCGTCATCCCCATGTCGATCAGTGGTGCCAGCTGCGAGGTGGAATTTGTCTTGGCAAAAGCGGCAAGCTTTCGAGTTGCCGCATTTGCAGATCGAGGAGGTTTCTCCGGGGCAAGTTGGGTTGCCACCTCCATGCTGTAGCGCAGCAGCTCGGTGCGCGTTTCGTCCACATCAAGGAGGTTGTTGCGCATCTCCACCGCTAAGGTACGCGCATGTGCTGCCAGCGACTGAATGTTGAGATCGAGCAGTGAATAATCTCCCGGCGCGCTGCGCACAATCTGTTGCATTAACTGCTGTGCCTGCCCAGCGGTGATCAGGTGCGCATCGGTGTTCGCGCCAATCCGCATTCCATATTCTTTCGCCAATTCGGAAGCGAAAGCATCATAGGTGCGAATCGTCGGTGGCAACACCACGTCAGTGGACTTCACGCGCGAAAGGAGCGTGCGGATATCATGATCAAGGTTTGCGGTTGCCTTGCGGGTGAAGGTGAGTCCGAGCACTTCTTCTGGCTGCACCTGATTTTCGGCTACCAGCGAGGCGACACGCATTGCCATCGTCGTGGTTTTCCCCGATCCGGCTCCGGCAACAACGAGCAATGGGGCGAGCGGATACTCAATCACGCGGGCCTGCTGCACCGTCGGTGGAAATGGTTTGCCAAGGTCTTTACTCAGCTGTACCAGCCGGTGGCCAGCTGGGAGGTTGAGCGGATCAGACACAGCGATCACCTTCTACCTGTGCTGGGCAGCAGTGTTTCAATGCGCAGAATCTGCACACGTCACCACGTATTGCTTCACGCTGGGAAGACTGCCCAATTTCACGAATTTTTGTCAGCATTGCCATCACACTCGCGGCATCTTCCTCCAATGCTGGGCGTTCACGACATTGCAGTGCCCCTTTCGCATCGGTCAGGCGCGGGTAGACGAGCCGGGCGGTGATCTCGTCGCTATGATCGCCGACCAGTTCGGCCAGGTGCGGATCATTTCTCACGGCAAACTGGTAAATGCCAAGTTGCGGGTTTTCTGCTGCGGCGGTTTTTGACACCGCGGTCTTTCCCGTTTTGAAATCGATGATCGCCACCTGCTCATCGGTCTTTTCGATTCGGTCAATTTTTCCCCGTAAGTGCACCTGGTTGGAGGTGAAATCAAACTTCTGTTCAGCTGTCGCCTCGGTGGTGGCGTGCACCTGTAAATAGTGCGCCAGGTTGAGCACCATTTGGCGCGCATTGGCTAGCACAGCCTCACGTCCCCACCCACGTGGTGGTAAATCAGGCATCTCCACAAGGAGCGTCTCTAGGCGTTGGAGCATATTCGTAACGAGATCGTCATCTGCACCGCTGTCGACAAATTCCTCGGCAAGTTGATGCACAATCGTGCCGAGATCCATTGCGGAGCGCTCTCCGGTGACGGCTCCCGCGCGTTCAAGGAACTGTTTTAGTGGGCAGTTCAGCATGCTTTCCACCTGGGAAGGTGAGGCCGCGACCGGTTCATCGGATCCGTAGAGCGGTGCGGTGCTCGTAACCTCCCACAGCGCCGGCCACAGCTGGGGATCAGCGCCAGGAACATCGCGCGCAGCTAGTTCCGCCAGCAGTAGCTCGGCTCGCGTCGCCTGGGGGCTGCCGGCCTGGCTTTCAGCTACGTGGCGCAGTTGGCCGACAATACCGCGCAAGGTGAGCTGACGGTGAGCGTTGATTACCGGAGGATGTTGGTCAATCATCTCTAAGAACCGCGATGGCAGTGTCTCACCGTCGTCGGGACTAAGCACCACCACCGGTCCGGTGCCACATGCGAGGGCAGCCAGAAACATCCGTGCTTCATCAGCAAAGACTTCCCGGCGCGCGACCGTATCAGTTGCGCGTGCACCTTGGGTGTCAACTCCGCTGAGCACCTCAGCCAGTTGTTGCCATTTCATCGTCGTGTCACGCAGCCGCATATCGGGCCACACGCCTTCACTGACACCCGCGATGATCACTGCTGGCCAGCTTGAACCGGCAGCCTGGGCGACGGTCAGGACGCTGACCGCATCGGCAACTGATCCGTGGGCTGCAAGGGAACCGGTCGCCACCCGCTGGGAGCGAAGCTGCTCGAAATACACCGCCGCACTCGCCCCAAAGTTACGTTCCGCATGTGTTTTTGCACTCTCAAACAGCGCCATGATCGCATCGAGATTATGGTCGGCCTGAGCACCGGCATCACCGCCACCAAGCGCGGTTTGTTTCCAGGTTTCCGCAACGTTAGCGGCTTGCCAAATTGCCCACAGTACCCCTTCGGCAGCCGCATCTGCGCGCAAAGCGTTGCGCGCCGCGCTCATCATTTTGACCAGCGGTGCGACTACGGCCTGCAATTCCGTTTCTAACCCGAGGTGGTCTTCTGGTTGCAATACCAATTCGATGAAAAGTAACTGCGCGGTGATAATCCTTGGCAGCGGGCGATAGTGATGCTCGCGAGCGGTGACGGCGCAGTGGCGGTAGAGCTGTTCAACCTGCAGGGCACTGGCAGCAATGTAGGGAGAGAGGTAGAGCTGGCGGACCTGGTCGTAGAGTTCGGCCACTGCATGGCGAGTCTCGTCAGTATTCACACGCATACGATCGGCTTCACTGCCGCGCAGAGCTGGTTGCACCACTTCGTCAAGGAGTTGCTGGGTATTCAATGCCAATTCCGCAATTGAGAGCAGTGGCAGCACCGCTGGCTCTTGGGTGAGAGCGATGGCCGTTTCGGAGCGGCGCACCGCAATGTCAGCATGCGCCAGCGCACTAGCAAAACGCGCCGCATCGCGGCTGTTACGGGTAATGACGGCAATCTCGCGCAAGCGGTAGCGGCGCCGGGGCGCATCTTGGTCTTCGCCTTCGAGCCTGCCTAGCAGATTCCACGACCGGACCAGGTTGACCACGTGGTGTTCTTCAGCTGCCGGAGTTCGTAGGACATGTGCGGTGATTGCGCCCCGGTCCTCACCAACGCATGTGTATTGGCGCTGTTCAAGCATTTGGTTGGTGGGAATCACGTTTGCTACCCGTTGGAATATTTCACCGTGGGCAGGGCTGTGCTGGTGGGAGGTTACCAAGGCGATGCGACTTGCCTCACGCTGCAATAGCGCGGCGCGGGCGCCACGGAAGGATTCAACCGCTTGATCGGGGTTGCCGGCAACCGCGATTTGCACGCCCGCGTCGGCCAGCGCTTCAAATAGTCGATAACCAGCATGGTTCACTTCTTGGGCATCATCGATAACCACCACCTCGGGGAGGTGTGCCTGCGGGTTTTCCCATTGGCGGATTTCACCTGCCGCAGTGACCACCAAAGCGGAGACATCCAGGCGTGCCCCCTGATCTCCAGTCGCGGAGGCGAGCGATTGTAGCGCCTCGTATTCGCGGTAAAACGCTGCCACTAATGCCCACTGCGGAATGTCGTGGTCGGTTGCGAGCGCATCGAGCTGGTCGGGTCCGCAGTCATATTCTTGAGCGCGAGCGATCGCATCGCGTAGCTCTTGGCGAAATTGGTCGAGTCCGAGGACTTCACGGGGCAGCCCGGCAGCTGCCAGCGCCCCATTGATCCGCTGGGCGCGGTCGTCTGTTGCGGGCAGCTGGGAGATGAGAGTGATGGTTTCGGCCAATGCCGCATCCGCATCCGCACCGGTTACCAGACGGGGAGGTGGGCTCACCTGTCCGGATAGCCCTTGCTGCGCGCCCTGAGATAGCAGCGCATAGGCCAACGATGAGACTGTGTGGGCGGTACGAACTGGCGTTTGGTCGAGTAGATAGGAGGACAAGGCAGCGTGCATTGTCTCTGCTGCAATACGGTCGCGACACACCATGATGGCACGCCTGCCGGCTTGTACTTCGTGCAGTGCCTTGGCGGCAACCGCCGCACTTTTGCCGGTACCGGGTCCACCAACCGCAGTCGTCCATGGCGCCCTGGAGGTGACAAATTGACGCTGCGCTGCATCGAGCTCGTCAAGCTCAGCGAGGTTGAGCTGGGCGAAGCGGCGCGGGGGTTGGACGAGCGTGAAGGCCATGGTTCTCATCTCATCACAAACCCCCGACAAGCGTGATGCTCTCACCGCTAGGAGGCAGGCAGTGCGCTGTGCGCGAACAGTAGTGCCACAGCATGCGGATGGTTGCATACACTGGGGGTATGGAAGTTGTTATTGCCCTCACCCGTGTGCCCGAACCGGTGCGGTTAAATGTCGAACAAAGCATCGAGGAAGTTGACGAGTTGGTCTCCCGGGCGCTTGCCGATAAGACTGCGCTACGTTTGCGTGATGACGATGGTCGTCAACTGGTGGTTCCCAGCGATAAAATCGCTTACGTGCTGATTGGTGATGCGAAACCACGCAAAGTTGGCTTCGCACTGTAGGAAGTACTGAAAGGGCGGCAAGCTGCTCAGCTTGCCGCTTTTTCTCTGTCCTCACCCGCATTTCGCACATCGGTAACCACGAAATCCGATACGCACCGGCGAAGCACGCTAGGGTGAAGACAGAATACCTGCACGTCCGTGCCGGTATTGCATTGACAGGACTCACTTTATGACTGAACTTACTGGCATTGTCCAGCTCGGCCACGTCGTGGCCCCAGAGGCGGCCCCCACCGTCGCTGAAACCGGCAAATTCGCTGACTTCCCCCTCGATGAACGCATTATCCGCGCATTGGAAGACCAGGGCATCACCCAGCCCTTTCCGATCCAATCATTGACCCTGCCGGTTGCGCTTAGCGGCCAGGATATTATCGGGCAGGCAAAAACCGGTACGGGTAAGACTCTGGGGTTTGGCCTTCCGCTGCTGAATCGGTTAGAACCGCGGAAGGACGCTGGGCGCACACCGCAGGCGCTCGTGGTTGCCCCAACTCGTGAATTGGCTGCCCAGGTTGCCAACGACCTGGTTGCCGCGGCGAAATATTTGGAATGTACCATCGTCCAGATTTATGGCGGCGTTGCTTTTGAACCGCAAACCTCAGCATTAGCTGCCGGCTGTGACGTCGTGGTTGGCACGCCCGGGCGGATGCTCGATTTGATGAAACGCCGGCAGTTGGACCTGACAGCGGTGCACACCGTTGTCCTTGATGAAGCCGATGAAATGTTGGATCTCGGCTTTTTACCCGATGTGGAAACGCTGTTGGCTGCTACCCCGGCAAGCCGCCATACGATGCTGTTTTCTGCGACGATGCCCGGTGCTGTCGTCGCAATGGCACGGCGCTATATGACTCAACCAACCCATATCCGCGCCCAGGGTGGCACCGATGATTCCGCGACGGTGCGTGCGGTGACGCAGGTGGTCTACCGTGCCCACGCAATGAATAAGTTGGAGATGCTTGCCCGGATTTTGCAGGCGGAAGATCGCGGGTTGACCATCGTCTTTACCCGCACGAAACGCAATGCGGCTCGGGTAACCGAAGATCTCAATGAGCGCGGGTTCGCGGCGGCTGAACTGCACGGTGACCTCGGTCAGGGGGCTCGCGAACAGGCAATGCGCGCCTTCCGTTCCGGCAAAGTCGACGTCCTCGTGGCGACTGACGTGGCAGCTCGCGGGATCGATATTGATGATGTCACCCACGTGATTAACTACCAGTGCCCCGATGATGAACGCACCTATTTGCATCGGATTGGTCGTACCGGTCGTGCCGGGAAAGCAGGCACCGCGGTAACCTTCGTTGATTGGGATGACACCCACCGGTGGATGCTGATCGATAAAGCGCTGAACTTTAATGCCGGTGAGCCTGTCGAGACGTATCACACCAGTGAGCATTTACGCACGGATCTGAACATTCCTGCTGACGCAACCGGCAGGCTGCCGAAGTCTGAACAACGCCGCGCGGGATTGGATGCGGAAAAACTCGAAGACCTCGGCGAAACCGGTAAACGGCAATCACCACGTCGTCAACGTTCACGTCGCGGCGGAAAACCTCGCGATACACCACCGCGTCGGCGTCGCAATCGGCAACGTCGCCGCACTCGCGGTGGAAAGCCCACGCGTTAGCACCAATGAAATCCTGTCAGCTCCGCACTGGCAGGATTTCATCGTTAATGGACATACCCACATCTCACGACCGTGAGTCACAGCGCGGCGCCATGGACCGCGGTGGCAGTCTTCCTGGATTTTAGGTGTGACAGCGATGATATTAGTGTTTTCCGTCGCTCTTCGTCGCGGAGCTGCTCGAGTGCACGAACGCGCAGAGACGTGAATTGATCAGGCGGGTTCGCGCACCGCCCCCACCTCCGCTATCTCCAGTAGTTCGCTGGCGAGGTCTCTCGTGGCCCGAGAAGCTGCTCACCTGGGATGGAATTTGGCGGCCAGGCGAAGTATTTCTGACCTCGCAGCGGTTCAAGGCGGTGAAATCTATCGCGTTACTTGATCACGATCGCGGGCAGTAACCGCTTTGGATATAGCGATCTGCACACGTGAGCGGATTGTTGTCATCGCGGGAGAGAACTTGAACCAAATCGGGCAGTCTTTCTCGACCTGGCAGATTTTGATCAGCTGTCTTAGAGCAAATCGTGGATGAAGGTAAAGACACCACTTGCCATAATTTCCACCGCAATCGCTGCCAGTAACATCCCCGCAAGGCGCGTGACCAGCAGGGTGCCGTCATCGCCAAGAAGTTTGTGAATCACGTCGGCAAAACGCATCGACAGCCACAAAATGAAGTGCACACCCAAGAGGGCAGCACCGATTGAGACCCACGATGCAAGGGTATTTTCGCTGCGCTGAGCCGCCACCATAATCGCGACGATGGAACCGGGACCGGCCATGAGTGGGGTGGCAAGCGGTACGAGCGCGACATTGTTTTTCGTATTGCGCTCATCGGCGCCCTCATCCTTGCCGGTAAGCAGGTCCAAAGAAACCAGCAGCAGGAGCAATCCACCCGAGACCTGTAAGGACGGCAGGGAAATCTGCAAGAACTGTAAAATATATTGCCCAAATACCGCAAAGACGAACTTCACCGAAAATGAGGTGAGAGTCGCTTGGACGGCGGCTTGCCGACGTTGTTTTTGGGTTTGGGTGGAGGTGAGTGCCAGGTAGACAGGCAGGAGTCCTGGCGGGTCCATAATCACGAACAGCGTGAGGAACGTGGTCCCAAGCAAAGTAAGGTCCACGTACTGGCTCATGGTCGGATCACCTGCAATTCTCCTTGTGCGCACAACCGGTGGTAAACGGAAGGATCGGTGAGATTCTCACCGAGTCGATTGGGTTTGCCAGCGCCGTGATAATCGGATGAACCAGTGGTGAACACCCCCAGTTCGGCGGCCAATTCTCG
>JAUNVN010000072.1 GCA_030537655.1 Bowdeniella nasicola
CTCGCAGGCGACACTCACGCGGGCACAGCTCACAGCGCACCCGCCCATCGGCGGTGGTGTGCCACCAGCGGGCAACATGCGTGCTCATTGGTCTGCCGCAAGATGGTGCGGTGTGACGTGGTAGGTTTCCACGCGGATCCCCTCGTGCCACCCGTTTGCGCCCCACCCGCCTTTGGCGAGCAGGTGGCGCAGAAATTCACTCGCCTCTGGCAGCTGTTCCCACACCTGCGGCAAAAACGTCGCGTGGCGATGGTGATCGGAAATAATCACGCCGTCGATACCGGGGCGTAACGCGCTGGCAACCTCGGTGAGACTAAGGCCGGGTGTGCTGGCAAGTGGTGTAGGAGCAGACAGGAGGGAGACCTCAATATCGACCTCGGCGAGTTCTGCGGCGGTCAGCGGGGCAAAGCGCGGATCGGAAAACGCTGCCGCGCGCGCATTGGCCACCACATCGCGGCGAAGAGACCGGTGAGCAGAGAGCGTGCCAATACATCCGCGCAGCTGGCCGGCTTGCGTGAGTGTCACAAAGGTGGCCCCTGGCGCATCGAGATCTTCCGCGGTTGCAAATTCCTCGCGGGGAGGCAAATCCAGCTGGGTGGCGATCGCGTTATAGGCAAGTGTGGGCAGCAGTGAAGCGTCCTGGAATGCGAGCGCTGCATAGCCGACGACGCGGTGGCGATCGCCAGCCGTATCACCCGAATTGCATGCCGCTAAGAGCCGCGGAGCAAGACGCATCCGGCGCGCAAATTCCATCGCCCCGGAAACCGGATAGGCGCCGCATGCCTGCTCACCAACCAGCGCGCCGCGCAAGGTAAGAAGCTGGTGCAGCGTTGCACCGTCAACGCGCCCAGCCTGGTCGTAGGGCAGGTAGTGGCTGAGATCGGAACTGATGACGATTGCGGTATCGGCGTGATCCCAGGCGCATTCGATTACCGCTGCAACCGCGCTTGCATCCACCTGGCCAACCGCAAGGGGCACGACCGTGAAGTCTGACTCGAGATGACGCTGCAGGAAGGGAAGTTGCACCTCCAGGCTGTGCTCTTCTTGCTGCACGATCGGTGCGGTCACCACCTGCGGCAGATCGGTCAGTTCTGCGCTCAGCTCCGCGTCAGTTGGAATCACCCCGAGTGGGGTGGCATGTGCGTCAGCTCCTGCCAGTGCCATCCCGGCGATCCCGACCCGGTGGGTGGGACCCAGCACGAGCACGCGCCGGGTGGTTTGTGGCAGGCAAGCAATCGCTTGCGCGGCAAGTGCCCCCGAATAGATGTAGCCGGCATGGGGGCTGATCACGAGGCGGGAGGTCAGTGGCGCGGGCGTTGCCGCCGCCAGGAGTGCATCAACCTCCCCAGCGAGCTCGCGGGCTGTGGCGGGATAAAACAGGCCCGCAACGGCAGGCGGGCGGATCGACGTCATTGTGCCTCCTTCCCTTTCAATCTAGCCACATGCAGCGCAGATCTCGGCCTAATCGTCTTGGTGAAGGCGAAAACGGGCACGTATTTCGTGACGTGGCCGCCCAGCAGGACCTTCTCCGAGATACGACGCAATCAGACGCGCCTCATCGGCGAGCCAGGACTGGGACGTGAACGCGTCAAAAATCCGCATCCACCGCATCGCGTGGATTGGGCGGCGCAGTCGCGCCACGGTGAGATGCGGGTGAAAGGCCCGCCCATCGGGAGTGGCACCGCAGGCGTTGGCAACGCTGCGAGCGGTCACTGCCAATGCACCGAGCTCAGCGCTGAGCGCAACGGGGCGCAGCCATAAGAGTTTCGCTCGCTCCAGTGAGGGGAATGCCCCGCCGCCTACCAGTTGCAGGTGCGGCGCAGTTTTGCGGGCAAAGCCCGCTCGCAGGCGCTCAATCAGCTCATCTTCGCGAGCAGCGGGGACAGAGGAGAGGAAGGCGAGGGTGATGTGCCACTGGGCGGAATCAATCCACGGCAGCTGTGGGCGGGCAGCAAAAAATGCTTCCATCTCCTCCACCACCGCCGCTGGTGGATAGAGTGCAATGAACATCCGTTGTCCCATAGCGCCAGCCTAACTGGCCGAGATGAACCGGGGTAATACTCCTGACTGGTTCGTGCACGTAAGCCAGTGAGAGCAGATTTTCGCGTTGTGCGCCCGCGGTGAGCATGTGAACAAACCGAGTGCTTGCTGCCCCACTGCGAGCGCCCAATGGCATAACTGCCGGCGTGATCCGCACCTGGAAGTGCCCCGCGGTCAGCCATGGGGCACTTTGGGGCCGGCCCACTTCACCAGGTGAAGCGGTGGACGGGAGATCTTATAAGGTGGAGGTGCGCTGTTGCAGGTCAATCGGCAGAGCGATGCGATGGGAGGACATGTCGATGGCTCGCTATCTCTCCGTTCTCGGGGCGTTTACGTCAACGGTGGCACTTACCGCCGCACTCACGCTGGGAGGATGTGGAACGAAGGAAGAATCAGCGGATGATGGCCCGGCTGCTCACAGCAGTGCAGCAACGACGGCGCCCAGTGTCCACGATGCACAACTGCAGGAAATTATGGCGGGAGATTTCTCCTCCATCACCGGGATGTGGCATGCAGCTGGTGAGGGGGTGCTCCTGATTTCTCCTGACACGATTGCCTGGGAAGAAACCACCGGGGCTGATGGCGAAGAATTCCGTGCGACAGTTCGCGCCAATGAGCTAGAAATTGTTGAAGGTCGCCATGCCGGTCACACCCTGACGACGACCTGGCACCGCGATGATGATGAGTATGTCTGGGCGCAGTGGCAGCTAGATGATGATCCTGATGAAACGTGGCTGCTCGCGTTCTACCCGCCAGAGGTCGAGGTGGTTGGACCGCCGCCAGTTACCACCGCTGTGGACTCCAACGTTAAGGACTCGCAGACGCGAATATTGGCACTTGAGGGCCGTGAGGGTGGGTGGCCCTCCGATATTGCTGCCTGTCTTTATCAAAACACCAAAGCCCCCGAGCCTGCCCCCACCGCAGCTCCTTCGCCCACAACAACACCGCCACGCCCGCCGGTTGCCGGTGCCTATCGAGGCGCTGGAGGGGGCCGACCCAAAGATGCGAAACCGATTACCACCGTGAGTGATCCAACCATTAGCTATTCGAAATGCGCCACAGCGGTGATGCCGTCAGGCAATATCGGTTGCGATATTTACGCCGATTACATCTCCTGTTACGTTGAAAGTTGGCCGCGGGATATCAACCCGGAAATCCCAGATCCAGATGGACGCTCGGTCGTAAATATGACTGCCGATGGGCCGGCACAATTTGGAGTGAATGCTGGAACGATGAACTATCCGGGCTATAACGACGGCATTCCAGCCGGGCAGGTCCTGCCCTATGGGACGGCGTGGTATTACGAAGATTTCGTGTTGGCTTCCAGTGAGAAGGGACTAACATTTTGGAATACTGCCAGTGGCTATGGTGCGCTGATCAACCGCGATGGGATGTTTCCCTTTCACGGCAAATAGTGCCGTATCGATAAGTCACATCGTGGTGTTGGCAGGTATCTGCCCACTACACTAACGCCATGGAAGCGGCCGAATTCACCATCACGACCGACTGTGTTGCCCCGGCCAGTGAAACCTGGCAGCGACTATGGGATCTCACCCGCCACAGTGCTGCGATCCCATTGACGCACGTATTTTCACACCGTGACCAGGAGTTGGGACCAGGGGTGCGGTTTATCGCCCGCACCGGCATTGGACCACTGCATTTCGATGACCGGATGGTGGTGCGGCAGTGGGAAGAACCATCGCGAGCGGTTATCGCGAAGGTCGGATCCTATCTGCGCGCACTCATCACCATTGAGCTGGATGACAACAACGGGGTGACGCGGGTGTGTTGGAAACAGCGCTATCGAATTGTCTATATGCCCGCGTGCATAAGTCACATGATAAATCCGGTGATACGGCATGCCTATCGGCGCGCTTTGGATAAAATCCTTGCGTAACGATTGATCCTTGGAATTTATCACCTGATAGTGGAGGGGTTAGAGATGTCGATTTCGTTGCGTCGGGTGCGGCCAACCCGGGGGGAGGGCACTGCCCTCATTGGATTCCTGACCGCAAACTCCTGGCCCTACTACCATCACGAACCGCTGTCAGTACAAGCGGTCGCCACAGCGATCGCCAATGGTCTCTTCGACAACCACCAGCATCGGACGTGGTGGATTCATGATGATGAGCACGGCACGATCGGGATTGGTCGGCTACGTAACCTCACCACCACCGCGCACTGTGATATCGCACTGGCCGATTCGTGGCGTGGACAGGGCTATGGTGAACCGAGTTTGCGTGAGCTGACACGTACCGCATTTGTCACCTACCCGCAGCTTGGTGCCGTGCACGCCAATATCCGCGCTGACCATATTGCGATGCTCCGGGTTTTCACACGTGCCGGTTGGGCCGTGGGTGCGCGCACGCAACGGGACACATCCGCTGCAGGAGGTAAGGGCGGTGAGCTCATTGGCTACCGTCTCACGCGACACAGCTGGCAGCGCGGAGGGACAGTTAAACAGAAATAGCTCGCCGCGCGGTCATCACTTCTCCCGCATAGCTGAACAGCGCCGTTGCGCTCGCGGTGAGGTGCGCAGGTTGATCTGGGTGTGCAGTTGGTATTGAACTGCAACCTTGATCTCTCCCGATGGGTTTCTACAGCGTTTAGACTGGTATGAACGAATCGATCGGAGTTTCGCGATGACCAAACCGCGACTGATAGCCCTGCTGACGATTGCCACCATCGCCGCGATCTTCGCGGCGGCAGGTAGCGTCGGGATGATCCGCTCCGGTCACCGACCGATATTTGCCCTGGTGATTCTCGCGGTATTCATTATCCAGTGGATCGGATTCACACTTGCCTACTGGCGGCGGACGGAAGAGTTTTTTGATCTGCTCGGAGCGGTAACCTACCTGGCACTGACCGTGGCGCTGGTGATAATCACGAAACCAACAAATCGTGGATTGTTACTTGCGGGACTGGTGAGCCTGTGGGCGGCACGCCTCGGTAGTTTCCTGTGGCGGCGGGTGCGTCATGCCGGGGGCGATCGGCGGTTCGATGTCATTAAACACGATGCGCTGCGTTTCTTTATCACCTGGAATCTGCAAGCCCTGTGGATCACCATTACTGCCAGCGCTGCCTGGATGGCTATTACCACCACCACAGCACCACCACTGGGGGCGCTAGCCATTGGTGGCACGGCCCTGTGGCTGTGTGGGTTTAGCATCGAAGTGATTGCTGATCAACAAAAAAGTGCCTTTCGCGCTAACCCCGCCAATGCGAACCGGCCGATTATGACCGGATTGTGGGCGTATGTGCGCCACCCAAACTATTGCGGAGAAATCCTCATGTGGGTGGCTATCGCGCTCATTGCCCTGCCGGCCCTATCGGGCTGGCAATATCTCAGTTTGAGCTCACCGGTATTTGTTGCGGTGTTACTAACCAAAATTTCGGGGATACCACTGCTCGAGAAAGCCGCACAAGAAAAGTGGGGTGACGACGAAACCTGGAGGCGCTATCGCGCGAGAACTCCCGCTCTGATTCCGCGTTTTGGCGCAAGAAAAGAGTCTCAATGAACGAAGTGTTCACCCCGACCTTGGTGACCTCAACCTATCGCACGATTCCCGAGGCTCTCCAAGCACGTGTTGTGGCAGCGCCGCGCCACGCAGCCTTTGATATCCCAACTGCAGCGGGAACCTGGCGTCAGGTTTCCACGCGCGATTTCGTGTTCGACGTGCGCCGCCTCGCGAAAGGACTCATCGCCCACGGGATTCAACCCGGTGATCGAGTGGTGATCTTTTGTGCCACCCAATATGCCTGGACACTGGCCGACCTTGCCATCAGTTACGCCGGGGCGGTGATCGTGCCCATTTACGATACGGCGGCCCCCGCACAAGTCCGGGCGATCCTCACCGACTGCACCCCGGTGGCCGGATTCGTTGGCACCTCAAGCCAGCGTGACATCCTGATGCAGGCATGTGCTGACACGCAGATCCAGCCGGTGGCGATCTGGCAGGCCGACGGTGAAGATTTCGCCGACCTTGGTGCCAAGGGCAGCGAGATTACCGACTCCGAGCTTGATGCCCGCCGCAGCCAGCTCGCCAGCGAAGATCTCGCCACCATCGTCTACACTTCGGGAACTTCGGGACCTGCTCGCGGCGTACGGATTACTCACGGCAACCTGATCCACCAGGTCAGCAATGTCGCTGCTGCCTACCGCGAGGTTGTTCACGATCAGGGAGTAACCATTTTGGTCCTTCCCCTCGCCCACGTGCTGGCGCGCGCACTCCAACTGATCTGCCTGTTGCAGGGGATGCGGATCGGTTATATTGCCAATCCACAGCAACTACTTGCCGCCGCGGCGAGACTTAAACCCACATTTTTAGTCGTGGTCCCGCGGATATTGGAAAAAATCCGCGCAGCCGCCGTGGTGCGCGCCAAGGAAAAGCATTTGGGCCGCCTCTTTCACCACGCGGAAATAACTGCCATTCATGTCGGTCAGGCACGCCTGCTGGGGTGCAGCCCGGCGTGGCGATACCGGTGTAGCTACCCGGTGTATGACCGTCTTTTTTATCGCCGCCTGCGCGCGCTGTTTGGGGGAGGGTTGCAATGGATGCTTTCTGGGGGTGCACCGCTCCAAAGCGAACTGACCCAGCTGTTTACCGGGATTGGTATCAAAGTTTTAGAAGGCTACGGATTGAGTGAAACATGTGCGCCACTGACCGGCAACCTGCCGGGTAATACCCGGGCTGGAACAGTGGGCGTACCGCTACCAGGTGCGCGCGTGCGCATTAGTGAAACCGGAGAGGTACTCGCAGCTGGCCCAGGGGTTGCCGCGGGGTATTGGAATCGCGATTTGGATGCGGACGCTTTCGTTGACGGGTTTTTCCGCACCGGTGATCTTGGCCATTTTGACGATGACGGCCGGCTGATCCTGACCGGACGTCTTGACGATACGATCGTGACCTCGCTAGGTAAATCAATTGCGCCGGCCAGATGGCAAAATCTGGTCGAACGTCACCCGCTTGTTGCCCACGCCGTTGCGATCGGTGCGGGCAAACCCCATTTATCCGCGCTGATATTTGTTGATCCTGAATCGGTGGTGGCTGTGGCTCGTCGGCGCGGTGATTTGGAACTTGCACAGTTAACTGCGCCCACCAGCGGCACTCCGCGTATTGTCAGGGCCACGTGGCTGCGCGAGATCATTCGTCGCCAGATCAACCGCGCCAATGCGGAAGTCTCACGTGCCGAACACATTCGTACTTTCCAGCTGTTAGCCGCTGATCTCAGCGCGCATCACGAGTTATTTACCCCCACCCAAAAAGTCCGGCGCGCTGCGCTCGCTCAGCTCGCAGCGCAATTGCCGACCGCGGGCGCCTAGGCTGTGCTGTTGCATTTCGTCAGGTGAGTGCGACGATAGGACTATGGCAACGACGTCATCTGCACCTAGCCGCCAGATCTATACCATCGGGCATTCAACTCGTCCCTTTGCGGAATTTCTAACGCTCCTGCGCACCTTTGGTGTCAACCAGCTGGTCGATATTCGTACGATCGCCGGTTCGCGGCACAACCCACAATATGGCAAGGAGGCGCTCGCCTCTTCACTTCCTGCTGCCGGTATTGGCTATCGCCATGCGACCGGATTAGGGGGGCTGCGGAAAACCCATGCTGACTCGCCAAATGGTGCCTGGCATAACGCCTCATTTCGCGGTTATGCCGACTATATGCAAACACCTGAATTCGCAGCAGCACTTGCTGACCTGATCGAACTGGCACGGTCGCAGTGCGTTGCGATTATGTGTGCAGAAGCGGTTCCGTGGCGCTGTCACCGCAGCCTGGTAGGTGATGCGCTCGTGGTGCGCGGCTTTCGGGTAGATGACATTATGAGCCGCACGAAACTCCATCGCCATACCCTCACGCGCTTCG
>JAUNVN010000073.1 GCA_030537655.1 Bowdeniella nasicola
AATATTGCCCACCCCAAGTAGGACCAGGGCCAGGTAGAGCATCGGGCGAGTCGGGGTGATAAAGAACAGTGAGGCGGCAATGGCGACCACAAACAGGGTATTGACCATCAGCCAGGTGGCCCGCTTGCCGGTGCGATCAGCACGCTGCCCGTTGACCGGCGCGAACAATGCGATTGCCAGGCCCGCAATCGTCATCGCGGTACCAAGGAGGGTTTCGGGGGAGGCATCATTGGTACCGCCAGCAAAACCGGGATGGCTCGTGAGATAGACCGTAAAGACGAAGGTGGTGATCACCGCGTTGAATGCCGCTGATCCCCAATCCCACAGAGCCCAGGAAATGACCGGCCACGACAGTAACCGGTTACTGCGACCACTGGGACCGGTGGGCAGTGCTGCTGCACCGGTGGTGTTCGAAGGTGCGTGGATGTCTGATTTCGGCGTGTTGCTGCTCACGATGCTCACGTTAGCTTAAATCCGCCATAGACTGGGGGTGTGAGTGTTCAACTGTATGATTCAGCCACCCGTAGCCTGCGTCCCCTCGAGCCGGTAACGCCCGGATTGGTGCGGATATATCTGTGTGGCGCAACCGTGCAAAGTTCCCCACATATCGGACATTTGCGTGCCGCACTTGCCTTCGATGCGCTGGTGCGGTGGTTACGCCGCCGTGGCCTTCAGGTGCACTATGTGCGCAATGTGACCGATATTGACGATAAGATCCTCCAGAAATCCGCTGCCAATGACACCGCCTGGTGGGCGTGGGCGCAACGATTTGAGCGGGAATTTGCCGCCGCCTACCGTGCGCTCGGCGCGGTCGAACCGGACTACGAACCGCGTGCAACCGGCCATATTCCCGAACAGATCGCGCTGGTCGAACGGCTGATTGACCGCGGTCACGCCTACGATGACGGCAACGGCAACGTCTACTTTTCGGTCACATCACTGCCCGACTACGGCAGCCTCACCCGCCAGAATCTGCGCGATCTATCCACCACCGAAGATGATTCTCAAATTGATGCGGCCACCGAAGCGGGCAAACGCGACTCACGTGACTTTGCGCTGTGGAAAGCTGCCAAACCCACCGAACCGCACACCGCTTCGTGGGATTCACCCTGGGGCCGCGGACGTCCCGGTTGGCATTTGGAATGTTCGGCAATGAGCCACAAATACCTTGGTGAAACCTTCGATATTCACGGTGGGGGGATCGACCTGCGCTTTCCCCACCACGAAAATGAACAGGCCCAGTCCCACGCTGCGGGGTGGGGATTTGCCAATATGTGGGTCCATAACGCGTGGGTGACCACCAAGGGTGAAAAGATGAGCAAATCGCTTGGCAACTCCCTTATCGTCTCCGAACTGCTCGATGAGGTTCCCGCAGCGGTGCTGCGTTTTGCCCTGTGTACCGTTCACCACCGCTCAACCATTGAGTGGAGTGATGAACTGTTAGATACCGCCGGTGCTGCCTGGCAAAAACTCACCTCGTTTACCACCAATGCCGCAACCTTGCTCGCCGATACCCACGACAGTGATATCGAGCAGGTGCGCGCCCAGACCGCGCCGGCAGCACTCGAATTCGATCACCTGCCCGAAGCGTTTGTCACCGCAATGGATGACGATCTCAATGTTGCCGCGGCACTCGCGGTAATCTGGGAGCAGGTCCGCCTGGGCAATACCGCGCTTGCCGAGGTGCAGGTGGAGGCGGTTAGCACCCACCTGCATAACGTGCGCGCCATGACCGACATCCTCGGATTAGATCCACTGGGCAGTCAGTGGTATGAACGAGCCGATGCGGATGCCAATACCAGCGCCGCCCTGGCAACGTTAGTTGACGCTCTGATCGCTGAGCGTGCCCAGGCGCGCAGTGCTCGCAATTGGGAGCGTGCCGATCAGATTCGCGACCAGCTCAGTGATGCTGGTATTACCGTAGAAGACTCTGCTGCCGGTGCCCGCTGGCACGTCAGAGGCGAATGAGCCTCAGTTCTATCAGCTGCAGAAAGGACACAGATGAAACTGCCCGACGAGTTGCGTGAACTTCTCGATGACTATGCCCTGCCCAACCCCATGGCTGCCCCGGCAATGAAATGGGGGATCGTGGGTCCGGGCAATATTGCGGCGACCTTCGCGCAACACCTGCGGCATAACACCGCGCAGGAACTGCTGGCAGTTTCCTCACGCCACTTCGGGCGCGCGGCCGCATTTGCGGCGGAATATGGAGCTGAACGGTCCTATCCGGACTATCGGATGCTATGTGCGGATCCGGATGTGGATATTGTCTATGTCGCCACCCCCCATTCCCACCACATTGAGGTAGCCCTCGCGGCGATCGCCGCTGGAAAAGCCGTGGTGGTGGAAAAACCACTGACGGCCACCGCCGCGGATACCGATGCGCTCTTTACCGCAGCTGCCGCCGCCAAGGTGTTCGTGATGGAGGCGCTATGGTCACGGTTTTTGGATCCGTGGCGCCTGACTCGCGAACTGGTACGCCGCGGTCATCTCGGTGAGATTATTCAGGTCCGCAGCGAGCTGTCATTTCCGCTGCTACACAAACCCCGCCTGGTGGAACCTGAACTAGCCGGTGGGGCGATCCGCGATCTGGGGATCTATCCGCTCTCTTTCGCGCAGTTCCTCCTTGGCGATGGCACCTTGGAATACGTTTGCGGCTCACTGCACACCACGGGTGTGGAACGCGATGCGCTCATGGTGAGCGATCACCGTGGCGTGAGGGCCGTCTCGGCATGTTCCATGCGTGCTCACGCCGCGAATTCAGCTGAAGTTATTGGCACGAAAGGATGGGTGCGGATTCCCACCACCATGCATGCCCCCGGCGCGATGCATATTGCCCTTGAAGACCGGCCCGCACCAATTCGGGTGAAAGTCGATGCCCGGGTGAAAGCCCCCTACCGCTTTGAAGCCTGTGAGGCGGCACGTTGCGTTGAGCAGGGGTTGTTGGAAAGTCCCGATATGACGTGGTGGGAAACGAAACGTCTCGCAACTATCATTGACCAGGCTCGCAACGAGCTGAAAGCAGCGTAAGGAAGGTCCCGTGGCAGCACGTTCGTCCAGACCCGGTGCGGTTCGACGCCCAGGATCGAAAAAAGGTGCCCAAAAAGGCAGTGGGGGCCAGCGGCGACGCGGTTTGCGTGGACGCGGCCCCACTCCGAAGGCTGAAGACCGGACAGGCCATCCCGCAAAACTTCGCAAAGATGCCCAGGCCCGCCGCGAAGCAGCCAAACCGCGGCGGAAACTTCCACCGGCGTTGCGCATCGCCCCGGGCCACGAGATTATCGCCGGCCGTAACGCGGTTTATGAGGCGGTGCGCAGTGAAATCCCACTGGTGCGGGTCTTTATTGCACCCAACAATAAGGTTGATGATCGCCTGACCGCCATTATGCAGGCGGCAACAGCCGCGGGTACGCCGCTGGTGGAGATCACCAAGGTGCAGCTCGATACCCTCACCGATACTGGCTCCCACCAGGGGATTGCCATTGAAGTGCCATCCTTCACCTACGCAAACTGGCGTGAGTTGCTCAAAACGGGCAATGACACCCCGCTGTTTGTCGCTCTTGACCATGTCACCGACCCGCACAACCTCGGAGCGGTGTTACGTTCAGCGGCGGCCTTTGGTGCCACCGGTGTGGTGATTCCCGAACGGCGAGCTGCCGGGGTGAATGCGACGGCGTGGAAAGTTTCGGCAGGTGCGGCGGCCCGGATGCCAGTCGCGCAGGTACCCAACCTGGTACAGGCGTTAAAAGACGCGAAAGCAGCGGGGTGTTTTGTGGTCGGACTCGCCGGTGAGGCCGACAGTGATATCGCCACCTTGCCGGTACGTGATGCACCGTTGGTGTTGGTCACCGGTGCGGAAGGTAAGGGCCTTTCCCGCCTGGTTGCCGATACCTGCGACCTGTTGGCAGCGATCCCAATTGGAGATATTGAGTCATTAAATGCTGCAGTCGCCACGGGGATTGCGCTGTATGAAGTGACTCGCGGTCGCAATATGACACACTCGTAGGAAAGACCGAAGGAGGACCCATGACTTGGAATACCACCGACTGTGTCTTTTTTGCCGCCCCTGAGCGTTTACGTGCGGCGCTGGTGGCGAACGGGGTGCTCGCCCAGCTCGACTATCTTCCTCAGCCTGAACGTGAGATTGTGCCGGTGACCGTCACCATCGCAATTGATCAGGACAATCAGCTCGCTGAAGTTCGTGACGGTCAGGTCCATCGTGCAGGTGAGGCAGGTGAGCGGATTGCCGCGATCGCCGAGCAAATCCACGCCTCCGTCTGGGCTCCAACCCTGCAGTTAGCCCTCGACTTTGATACACCTAGCCCACCGGCCGATGAGCGCTTTGGTCAGACCGTCACCGCCGTGATTACCCCAACGCCGCTGTCATCGTTGCCGCTATATGCCGAGGCTGTTCACAGCGATCTTTATGTCCTCGATCTTTCCGATCGCCGCGTCATTATTACGCGCACTAATGGTGAAGCCAACCATTACGGGTTTTACGGTTGGGATGAGGAATCCTTGCCGGCGTTGGTACTCAGTCATTCCAATGCGGAGCGCCTAGCCGTATTGCACACGTCCGAATCAATCGCCACCGGGGCGTGGCATTCGTGGGATTTACGCCGTGAATTCATCCCCGACCGGACACACATGTCACCCGCCGTGCGTGCGGTTGCCGATTCCTTATTTTCCAGGCGCGCCGATGCGGAACTCTTTGCCCGCTATGCCAACTGTGATGTTGAGCCGATCGAAGACATCCTCGCGGCGCCGCCTGAACGCGGCCTGCCTGAGTTTTTCCAGGCTATGGATCTCCCCCCAATCCTTGCTGACGTTCTCGCCGCTCGGGTTGACCCGGCGACACTGCCCGGGGTGTATCACTTCCGTCCCGGTTCGCTCATCCAGGCACTTAGCTCCACGGTGCGGTTGTATCTGCGCGAAGAGTATCCACCGCAGGCTCGCCACGCGCTGATCCGCAATCTGCCGCGACTGTATCTGAATAACCGACCATTACAGCTGGCAGTAGCCGCCGCCGAACTTGCCGGTGCCACCTGGCTTGGGGTGCGGGCCAAACAGCGACACTCCACCTGGCGGGCGGTCACCGCAGTGGGGCTTGCTCTCGATGCGATCGGTAATGTCGTATTTGCCCCAGCACTGGCGAAGTTTATCGAAGATGACCACATCCGTGATGGGGTGAATGATCCGGATGGTACCCACTAGGTGCCAACGATTGTGACCTGTAAGATCGGCAGCTCATTGCCGGTGCGCAGGAGCGATGGGATCGCACGCTGAGGTGAGGTTTTTCGCTTTCTCACACCGCGGTTCAAAACCGACCGGTGAAGCAAACAGGGGGTGATACCCGCTGTGGCTTAAGGCGAGCATCCCCCGAGGCCATATCCGCAAATGTGCGGGGCTAGGGAAAGCTCCAGTGCGGGCGATTAGCTGTCGTGGCGAGGCAGGGGAGTGGAAATGAAGCGTTCATCGGCGCGGTTGGGAAGCACATTGGCGACATAGCTGGCCACGGCCTCCTGGGTTGGGACGTCACGGCCTTGCTGTTCGGACATGTACCAACGATGTTCAAGGACCTCATGAAAAATTTCAGCTGGCTCTAATTTGCGTGACAACTCGCGCGGTACCGCGCGCACGGTCGGTTCGAAGACTTCATTAACCCAGTCGTGCGCCACCATCTCCAGGTCGTCATCTTTGCGACCGGTCATCATCGCGTAATATTCCAGGTCATTGAGCATCCGGCGGGCCTGGTTTTCTTGCACATCCAGCCCGGTCAGACGCATAACTTGACGGTGGTAGTGGCCGGCATCAACCACTTTGGGTTGGATTGAGACCGTATTGCCATCGGCAGTGGTCGTCATTTGCAGTTCGTCAACGTCATAACCGAGGTTGTGGAGGCGTTCCACACGGGCCGCAACTCGCCACCGATCAGCGGCATCGAAGGATTCCTGAGCGGTGAGTTCTTCCCACAGCGTGGTATAGCGCGCCACCAGCCGATCACCAATCGCGATGAGATCCGCATCGGAGCTCAGCACGTCACCGGCCTGCAGGTCCATCAGTTCCCCAATAATATTCGTGCGCGCCAAATCAAGATCATAATTGCGCTGGCCGCGTGAGAGCTGCGGATGAAATTCGCTGGTTTCCGCATCGACAAGATAGGCAGCAAACGCCCCCGCATCACGGCGAAAGAGGGTATTGGAAAGGGACACATCACCCCAGTACAACCCGAGGGTGTGCAGGCGGACGAGGAGTACCGCGAGCGCATCGATCAACCGGTCGACAGTTTCCAGCCGCATCGAGCGGGTGAACAGGGCGCGGTAGGGCAGGGAAAAACTCAAATGCTGGGTGACAAGTGCTGGCATGAGTGCTTCACCGTCATCATTTTGCCGTCCGGTAATCACCGCGATTGGGAGTACGCACGGCGCATCGAGGCGGCGAAGTTGCCGCAAGGTGGCATACTCGCGCCGTGCAATCTGCTCATCGATTTCTTTGACCGCAATAACGTGTCCAGACAGGCGAGCAAAACGCACCGTGTGACGAGAAATACCGCGCGGGAGTGCTGCTAATACCGAATCTGGCCAGGCAGCTATGGGTAGGTGCCACGGCAAATCGAGCAGGGCCGGATCGACATTCGCAGCGGTAATTTGCAATGCAGTGGTCATCGTGAATCCATGTTTTCATGCCTCCGCCCGGTGACCGTGTGGGCCAACCGGGCGGAGGATGTGAAGGAGTTAGGCAGGTTAGCTCGGGAGGCGTTTGCCGGTGACGGCCGAGAAGTTGTGCTGTTCACCGGGGCGGACCTTCACCCACAGCACTTCACCCTTATCGGGTGCCGAGTGCGGTGGCACACGCACAATTAACTGGTCGGCATCTTCACCCGAACCAAGTTTGGTCCGCAGTTCATCATTGCCGTGCAGTTCGCCGTAAATGAAGGCGTCCGAACCGAGTTCCTCCACCAGGTTGACCACCACGGGGATTGCTCCCTCGGTGCCTTCGGAAACCACGTCCAGTGATTCGGGACGGAATCCGACGGTAATCTCATCTCCGTCGGCAGCCTGGGCGGCTTCTCGCGAAATTGGCACGGCGGCTTCACCCAGACGCGCCACACCGTCTTCACCGAGTTTGAAGGTACCAATATTCATGGCTGGTGAGCCAATAAATCCGGCAACGAAGACGTTCGCGGGGGTGTCATACATTTCGCGCGGCGTACCGACCTGCTGCAAGATGCCGTCCTTTAGCACCGCAATCCGGTCACCCATGGTGAGCGCTTCGGTCTGGTCGTGGGTGACGTAGACGGTGGTGACGCCCAACCGCCGCTGGAGTGAAGCGATCTGAGTACGGGTTTGCACGCGTAGTTTCGCATCGAGGTTCGACAGCGGCTCATCCATCAAGAAGACCTGGGGCTGGCGCACAATCGCGCGTCCCATGGCGACACGCTGGCGCTGCCCGCCCGAAAGTGCCTTGGGTTTGCGATCCAAAAATTCGGTGAGATCCAAAATTCGGGCAGCTTCTTCCACCCGCTTGCGGATTTCATCTTTCGGAGTGGAGGCGATCTTCAGTGCGAAGCCCATATTGTCGGCTACGGTCATATGCGGATAGAGCGCATAGTTTTGGAAAACCATCGCAATGTCGCGGTCTTTTGGCTGCACATCAGTGACATCACGATCACCAATGTAAATTCGCCCAGAGTTCACATCTTCCAAGCCTGCCAACATCCGCAGTGATGTTGACTTGCCGCACCCTGAAGGGCCAACAAGGACGAGGAATTCACCATCGGCAATTTCGAGATTCAAGCTATCAACAGCCGGATGGTCAGTATTGGGGTAGATACGTGTAGCGTTATCAAACGTTAC
>JAUNVN010000074.1 GCA_030537655.1 Bowdeniella nasicola
TTCACTCAGCGGCGCAAGTGTCAGCAGCAGCGAGCGTGACAGGAGCGGAGAGATCACTGAAAATGAGGGATTTTCGGTTGTTGCTGCCACCAGGGTGACAATCCGATTTTCCACACTCGGTAGTAATGCGTCTTGCTGGGCTTTGGAAAATCGGTGAACTTCGTCAACGAACAGTACGGTTTCACTGCCGGTAGCTAGGTGGCGTTTTGCTTCGGAGACTACCGCCCGCACATCTTTGACCCCGGCGCTAACCGCTGATAGTTCCACAAACCGACGCTTGGCGTGGCGGGCTATCAGGTAGGCGAGCGTGGTTTTGCCAGTGCCGGGCGGTCCCCACAAGATCACCGACGCGGGTGTGGCACCGCCCTGGCCAGCAAGCAGTCGCCACAGCGGCATCCCCGGCTGCAAGATATGGTCTTGTCCGACGACTTCCTCCAGTGCGGCAGGACGCATTCGCACCGCGAGCGGCGCCGTCGCGGGGGTATCTTGGTGGGCTGGTAACTGCGAAAACAGATCCATAGCCTCCATGCTAGCGATCCCTATTGCCTAGCGTGCTCTGGGGTGGCTGGTGGCATACACTTCGCGCAGCTGATCGATACTCACGTGGGTGTAGCGCTGAGTCGTCATGACGTTGGCATGTCCGAGGAGTTCTTGTACCACCCGCACATCGGCACCTCCAGAGAGCAGGTGGGTGGCATAGGAATGCCGCAGCGTATGTGGCGTGGGGACCTGCTGCCACCCAAGTTCGCGCGCATGGCGGCGCAGCACCGCCGCCGCGGCTTGCCGGGTGAGGGGTTTGCCCCAGGCGTTCACAAAGACGGTGGCCACCCCCGATCCGCGTGACATCAGGGCTGGGCGGGCCCGCACGAGATAGTCGCCCAGTGCCGCGGCGAGAAACTCCCCCATCGGCACGATCCGTTCTTTGCGCCCCTTACCAAACAGCCGCACCGTGCGGTCAGTAAAGTCGAGGTCATCAACGGCCAGTGCACAGGCTTCACTCACGCGCGCACCGGTACCGTAGAGAAATTCAAGCAGAGCGCGATCACGCAGCCCGAGCGGCTCGGGATTTTTTTCTGTATGCGCAAGCAGTGTTTGCACCTGGGCAACCGAGAGGACATCGGGTAGTGGGTCACCAATGTGTGGGTTTTGCACCTCCGCTGCTGGATTATCATCACGGATCGATTCGCGCACTAAAAATGCGTGATAGCTACGCACCGCAGATAACACCCGGGCGGTTGAGGTGGGGGCAAGCTGTCGCGTCTGGTTGCTACCATCGCGCAGCCAACGCACAAAGGCTTCAATCCCTCCACTATCAATAGTGCGACCGTCAAGACCCGCCGCACGAAGAAAGCGATCGTAGCGATCCAGATCGCGTCGATAGGCAGCAATTGTGTGGGGTGAGGATCCGCGTTCGACACGCATATAGGCTAAAAAGTCGTCATACAGGGCACTCATGACCACAAGCGAGGCAGATGCGGAGCGATAAACGGGTCAAGTGCAACGGCGAGGAAGACCACCGACAGATAGGTGATCGAGTTGTGGAAGAGTTTCATCGCTGCCATCCGCCCTTTTTCGGGGTGCAATGCCCGCATGTACAGCGTGATGGCATTTGCCCCGAACCACATGCCCGCCGCGATTGCTACCAGCGTGTAAAACGGTGACATCGCAGCCAGTGGGATGAGGGCAAGGGTACAGGCAATCATCGCGGCGGTATGGATCAAAATATTGCGGGCGACCACCACATCGGAGGCCACAACCGGCAGCATCGGAACGTGCGCCTGCGCGTAGTCTGCTTTAAACCGCATTGACAGTGGCCAGTAGTGCGGCGGGGTCCAAAAGAAAATCACCCCGAACAAGATGAAGGGTGGGAGCGCCAACGACCCGGTGACCGCAGCCCAACCGATCAGCACTGGCATACATCCCGCGATCCCGCCCCAGACAATATTCTGGGCAGTGTGGCGTTTCAAAAGAATGGTGTACCCAACGGCATACAGCACGATCGCAATCAACGTTAATAGCGCACTGACGGCATTGACCAGGAGCCAAAACCACGCCACCGCAAATGCGGCAAGCAGGAACCCGAAAATCATCGCGCCGCGGACACTCACCCGACCCGAGGGAATCGGTCGATTTTTCGTGCGTTGCATCACACGGTCGATATCGCGGTCGTAGACCATGTTGAAGGTGTTTGCCGCCCCGGCCGCCGCCGCCCCACCGATAAGAGCCGCTAAGACCAGCCAGGTACCCGGCCAGCCTTGCGCGGCAAGGATCATGGTTGGAATCGTGGTCACCAGCAGTAATTCAATGATGCGCGGTTTGGTCAGTTCGATATAGCCACGCACAATATCTGCCCGTGACCACTGTCGTGCCGAACCAGCGGGTGCTGATGAGGCCCCTTCAAGCACTACGATGACTACTCCTCTAACAAGACGTATTGTCCACTTTACCGCGCGTAACGCCAAAAGCACGCCGATGGGCCCTACGATGGTACATGTAGACCGGTAGATCCGCTCACACATCACCATTGGCGCTGATAAGCGAGAAAGAGGATTAGATGCCTGCATCATTCGAACTAACGTGGGATGCAACCGACCAGTTGGCTGTTGATACCGGCCGCATCCTGGCCGCTGATGCTGTCCAAAATTGCGGGAATGGACACCCGGGAACCGCGATGAGTTTATCGCCGTTGGCATATTTGCTATTTCATCGAGTGATGCGTTTCGACCCGGACGATCCTACGTGGCTGGGACGTGATCGCTTCGTGCTCTCGTGTGGCCACTCCTCGTTAACCCAATACGTGCAACTGTTTCTCACCGGCGCCGGCCTCGAGCTCGAGGATTTACGTCAGTTACGTCAGTGGGGCGCGAAAACTCCAGGCCACCCCGAATACGGACATACCGATGGGGTGGAGATTACCACCGGCCCGCTCGGACAGGGTTTAGCCTCCGCCGTCGGCATGGCCATGGCTGCACGCCGCGAAAAAGGGCTGTTGGATCCAGATGGGACCGACTCGCCGTTTGATCACCATATTTGGGTAATTGCATCCGATGGTGATTTACAAGAAGGCGTGACGGCTGAAGCCTGTTCACTTGCTGGTACCCAGCAGCTCGGCAATCTCGTGTGTATTTGGGATGACAACGAGATTTCGATTGAAGATGACACTCGCATTACCTTCACCGAAGATGTTGCCGCCCGTTATCGTGCCTATGGCTGGCAGGTGTTGGAGGTTGATTGGCGAGCAGGTCACGATTACAGCGAGGATCTCCCCGCCCTGTATCGCGCATTAATGGCGGCACGCAATGTGAAAGACGCACCGGTGCTCATCCGCCTGCGTACCATCATTGGCTATCCCGCCCCCACCAAACGCAACACGGGAGGAATCCACGGGTCAGCGCTGGGTGAAGAGGAACTTGCTGCCACCAAGGAATTGCTCGGATTTGATCCCGAGGTCAAGTTCGCGGTGGATAGCACCATGTTGGAAACGGTGCGTAATCGCGTTGCCAAACGCGCCCGCGAAGAACGGGAAGCGTGGGAAGAGCAATACCAGGCGTGGAGGGAAGCAAATCCTGCTGGAGCAAAACTTCTCAATCGCCTCGAACAGCGGCGACTTCCCGAAGACTTTGCCCAGGCGCTGCCCGATTTTGCCGACGTGGAGAAAATGTCAACCCGGAAAGCCTCCGGCCAGGTGCTCACGGCGCTGGCTGATGTGTTGCCGGAACTGTGGGGCGGCTCGAGTGACCTTGCCGGTTCCAATAACACCACGATGGCTGGGGAGCCTTCCTTCCTGCCTGAAAACCGCGCCTCGCAGGCCTTCCCAGGTCATCGCTATGGCCGCACCTTACACTTTGGGATTCGCGAACACGCCATGGGGGCAATTCTCTCTGGCATTGCCCTGCACGGTCTCACGCGTCCCTACGGTGGGACCTTCCTCGCCTTTGCGGACTATATGCGCGGAGCGGTACGACTGGCGGCTCTGATGGGTGTCCCCGTAACCTACGTGTGGAGCCACGATTCGATCGGTCTGGGCGAAGACGGTCCAACTCACCAACCGGTCGAACACCTGACGAGCTTGCGGGCAATTCCCAATCTCGATGTGGTCCGCCCCGCAGATGCCGCCGAAGTTGCCGCCGCGTGGAAGACGATCTTAGAAAAAGATGCTCGCCCCACCGGCTTAATCCTCACCCGCCAAGATGTCGCCAATACCGACCGTACGCGCTACGCCAGTGCAGATGGGTTGGCTCGTGGCGGCTATATCCTGGCCGAAGCTGACGGCGACCTTGACGTTATTGTGATGGCCAGTGGCTCCGAAGTTGAGCTTGCCTTGCAGGCCCGCGAGACACTGCAGGCCGATGGGATTGGTACGCGCGTCGTCTCGATGCCGTGTATGGAATGGTTCGCCGCCCAAGATGCTGCCTACCGTGAGTCGGTACTGCCGACCGATATTAAAGCCCGGGTGAGTGTTGAAGCTGGGCTCGCTCTGCCGTGGACCCCCTATCTCGGTGATGCAGGCCGGGCCGTCAGCCTCGAACATTTCGGCGCCTCAGCGCCCTATCAGCGTCTATATGAAGCGTTTAATATCACGAGCGCAGCGGTTGTTGCCGCTGCTCGCGAGTCGCTGCAAGCAGCGCGGAAGGAAGCCTAACTGATGTCCAACTATTCGAAAATCCACGCAGCCCGCACCTCGATCTGGCTTGATGATCTCTCGCGTGCTGCCCTACGCGATGACTCGGATGTATCACTGCGCGATGATATTTCCAAGCGCAATGTCGTCGGAGTGACCACCAACCCGTCGATTTTCGCAGCGGCACTGGCTGATGGAAAGTCCTATCGCGACGATATTGCCAAGTTAAAGGCCGCGGGTTCTACCAGTGTGGAAGATGTCGCGATGTCACTGATGATTACTGACGTCCAGCGCGCCTGCGATGTTCTTGCTGATGTATACGAAGAAAGTGACGGCAAGGATGGGCGGGTTTCCTTGGAAGTTGACCCGCGTCTAGCTCACGATACAAAAGGGACCATTCAGCAGGCTCGGATGTTATTTAAGGCGGTGGATCGGCCCAATGTCATGGTGAAGATTCCCGCAACCGATGCGGGTCTTCCTGCTATTCGTCGCGCAATCTCGGAAGGAATCAGCATTAATGCGACCTTGATTTTCTCTCCGGATCGCTACCGTGCAGTGGTCGATGCCTACATTGATGGGCTCCGGCACGCGCAACGCAACGGAGTGAACCTGCGCAACATTCGCTCGGTTGCTTCAGTGTTCATTTCGCGTACCGATAGTGCCGTTGATGAGCTGCTCGATGAACTCGAAAGCCAAGGGGTGAGTGAGGCGGCTGACTATCGAGGTCAAGTCGGGATCGCGGTGGGACGTACCTGCTACGGCATTTATGAAGAGGTCTTTTCCCAGCCGCGCTATCGCGAATTGCACAAGGCAAATAAACAGCGACCACTGTGGGCATCAACGGGTGTGAAAGATCCCGCCTATCCGCCCACCCACTACGTCACCAATCTTGTGGGTCCCAACACGGTGAACACGATGCCACGGGCAACACTCAATGCTATTGGCGAGCTCGATGATGTGCCGCGGGATTCAATCCGCCCGGCAATTGCCGACGCCAATCGAGTCCTGTCGGGTGTCGAAGAGCTTGGCGTGGATCTTACCGAGATCTTTGCACGTCTGGAGCGTGAAGGTGTCGAGAAGTTCATTGCCTCGTGGGAGGACCTGCTCGCGGTTGTAGCCGAACAGATGGAGGCCTAAGCCGGCAGTGGAAAACCCCCGTGCCTATCCTTCAGGCACGGGGGTTTTGTCATGACGGTAAAACCAACCGCCGGGTGCACTCGGCGGTTTTCAGTATCCTCAGCCCGCTGGAGCGTAGTGGGTTAGGAGGCCGATCACAAAGATCGTTACCGTCCACACAATCGCCACACCAATCGTGATGCGGTTAAGGTTGCGTTCGGCAACACCCGAGGAGTGGAACGAACTGGACAGTCCCCCACCGAACATGTCGGACATGCCACCGCCGCGGCCTTTATGCATCAGGATGGTGAGGATCAAAAACAAGCTGGTGATTACCAGCAGGATTTCTAAAATGATCCGAAGAGCAGTCACGTGTTCGCATCCTCCATACGGTGCCGTTATCTTTCAACATCATAACCTACCGCCACCAGCGCGCCAACGATGGCAGGTAGGAATCTGCGGGGCGCACCTGGGTGGTACGCCCCGCATGTCCGCTCGGTTAGTTACGCGCCTGCGTGGTCACGAAAACGGGCGATGGCAGCAAATTCTTCTGCCTTGAGACTTGCGCCTCCCACGAGCGCTCCATCAACGTCGTCCTTGGCCATAATCGACGCAACGTTCGAGCTTTTTACCGAACCTCCGTATAAAATCCGGATCGAATCGGCGAGCTGTTGATCGTAGCGCTCCGCCAGGGCCGCACGAATCGCAGCACACACTTCCTGGGCGTCTTCCGGTGTTGCCACTTCGCCGGTCCCGATCGCCCACACTGGCTCGTAGGCAACCACCGTATTGGCGGCCTGTTCTGCGCTCAGTTCTGCATAGGCTCCCTGGATCTGCTTAACGGTGTAGCTGACGTGTTCACCAGCTTGGCGGACGTCTAGTCCTTCACCCACACAGATGATCGGGGTCATCTCCTGGGCGAGCACGGCGGCCGCTTTAGCGCCGACAAGTTTGTCATCCTCACCGTGGTACTGGCGGCGTTCGGAGTGGCCAACTACCACGTAAGTACAGCCCAAACGCTGAAGCATCGCCGCTGAAACTTCGCCGGTGTATGCACCCGATTCATGAGCGGAGACATCCTGAGCGCCAAAACGGATGCCCATCTTGTCGCCCTCAATCACCGTTTGTGCTGAGCGGATATCGGTAAATGGGGGGATCACGACAACTTCGACAGCGTCATAATCATGTTTCGCGTCTTTGAGCGTCCAATCAAGTTTCTGGATCAGCTGGACCGCCTCGAAATGATCGAGGTTCATTTTCCAGTTGCCAGCCATCAGGGGGGTGCGAGTCATCCTTTATCCTCCAACACGTCAATACCCGGCAGGGTCTTTCCTTCTAGCAGTTCCAGTGAGGCGCCACCGCCGGTGGAAATATGGGAGAAGGTAGCTTCATCAAATCCGAGCTGCCGTACGGCTGCTGCGGAGTCGCCACCTCCGACCACACTGAAGCAGTCTGATTTACTTAGCGCACTGGCTACCGCACGGGTGCCAGCGGCGAAAGCGGGAAATTCAAATACGCCCATCGGGCCATTCCATGCCACAGTGCGAGCCGATGCGATCTTCTCAGCGTACAGCTGCTGTGAGGCCTGGCCGATATCCAAGCCCATTTGATCTGCTGGTATCGCATCAATTGCCACATTGGTGGCCGGTGCATCAGCGGAAAATTCAGGAGCCACCACCACATCGACGGGCAGCACAATCTCCACGCCGGTGCGCTGAGCTTGTGCAAGGTAGCCTCGAACGGTTTCCAGCTGTTCGGCTTCCAGCAGCGATGCTCCTACTTCATAGCCTTGAGCTTTCAAGAAAGTGAATGCCATTCCCCCGCCAATGAGGAGCATGTCTGCTTTGGAAAGCAGATTGGCAATCACTCCGAGCTTGTCGGAAACTTTAGAGCCACCAAGGACCACCGCATAGGGGCGCTTGGGATCGCTCGTGGCTCGGGCTAGCGAGGCGATTTCTTTTTCGACGAGCTTGCCAGCTGCCGCTGGCAGCAGTTTCGCGACGTCGTAAAC